>JARBAW010000151.1 GCA_029237505.1 Nitrososphaerales archaeon | reverse complement strand
TTCCAAAAGTCGATGACCCCAGGATACTTCCCATTGTTACAAAAACCATAAAGAGGATGTTAAGAAAACATATTAAAAAAACAATCCTTTCAGGACACATAGAAAACTAGTTTTCAACAGCTACAAATCTAGGTAAGTAAATGAAGCGAGCGTCTAATCTGGTGATCTACTTGTCTGGATCATCATCAAGCCCTTGTATTATCGTGTTTGTGTCGTCCCAACCATTTACCTCGGTATTATTCCAATTTTCAAAATGAATTACCTCAGAAAGGATTGCTCTTTTCAACCAACCTGATGTTTCCAAATCTGGTCTAACTTCAAATTTGTTTACATATCCTAAACATAGATATGCTATCGGTTTAACATGATTGGGTATGTTCAAAATTTTACGTAAATCATCAATTGATAGAATACTTACCCAACCTACACCAATTCCTTCAGCCCTCGCTGCTAACCACAAGTTCTGTATGGCACAACAAACACTGTATTCACCTGTTTCTGGTATCGAAGTTCTCCCTAAAATAAATGGTCCAAATTTTTCAGGGTTGTATGTCACACAAATATTGATGTCAGATTCTAAAATGCCCTCTAACTTTAGCTTGACGTACTTATCTTGTTTTTCTAAATCGTTATCAAGCATAGGAATAGATTTTTCTCGTTCTTTTGTAAAGGATTGCTTAACTTTTAGTTTTGTGGTCTTATTTTTTATTAAAATAAAATCCCAGGGCTGCGAAAAACCAACTGATGGAGCATGATGAGCTGCATTCAAAATATTGACGAGAATATCATCTGGAATTCTTTTGTCAATAAAATGAGATCTTACATCTCTTCTTGAAAAGACAGCCTTGTAAAGGCCCTCTTTCTCAGCTAATGTAAAAGAATCAAGATCCTCAGTCATTTTGTGTCAATTCATGGGTTTTATTTATTTTTAGTTCTTATAGCAGCAATTCATTTGCTAATTGACATGGAAACTTGTGCATGTAATTGTCATCATTACCTTATTAGTAATATTGCACATGGAGAGTGATGTACAATTTTGCTTGACACACTTCCCAATATTAGTTGTTTAAATTTACCCATACCACGACTACCCATTATTACAAGATCAAATTTCTCTTTTTTACTGTAATCCAAAATTACGGAAGCCGGATTTCCCTGAAGAAGAAGTGTCTTGATACTTAATCCTTTTTCAGTGGCAATCTTTGAACACTTTGATAATATCTCTTGATTTTCTTTTTGGTATGCTTCTAGTAATTCGCTTAAAAGTTTTTCTGATTCAATGTGTGTTATTGGAACTTGTTCCATTACATTAAGTACAGTAATATTTGAACCCAATTTTTCTAAAAGCAGTAATGCTGCATCTAGGGCCCTGTAGGAATTATCCGAACCGTCAACAGGAACTAGGACATTTGTAAACACAAGAGATCATTAATTGACTTGTGTCTAATATATGTAACATCTATTACTATCTAGTTGCAAATTCATAGATAAAAGCTCTATACCATAGGTTAGTAATTCTCATTTAATTTGGATAATGAAAAAGAAAGAAATGAAAGTGAGACTATTTGTAGATGTTAATTATCATATGCATAATCAGAATCCTCAAAGCATCTTACTACTTCATAGTCAGCTAGATTATTTGAAAGATCCTGTCTGTTTTCTATACATATTTGTGTTTCAACATCTTCTTGTGTGAATATTTTAGAATTCTTAAATGCCTTCCAGTTCATTGAATCGTCGTTATCTTTTCCGTTGTCAATATCTTTTACAAGTTCTTCCATAGTGTCGTCATCGTCCCAGATATCAGCATATGCTTGGGGGCCTACTACAGCAATCAAGGCTCCTAACAAAAGGGTCAACAACGAAGCAAACAAAAACTTGCTTTTCATTGGTTGTTTCTTGTTCATTGGTTCTAAGGGCTAGGCTCATCATAAATAAACTAATACATTATGATAATCTTGTTTATTGACTTATTTTTGAATATTTTTTATAACTTATGGTGAGTACAATATAATTTATTCAGCTTTATTGCTACTTTAATAAAATATTTTTTATAAATTATTTATTTTGTGATACAAGTCTGGATCATGACTACTTTAATTGCCCATTAGGCAATTTAGTCAATAATATTAAGCTTGGAGTAAAACATTTTGAACAATATTCGAAATAGAATGTATGTGGACGGGCTCTAAATCCGGCGCTGTAATCACGTTCTTATTCTAATATATTCATAGGCATCTGTAGAGTTCTCAAATGCATATTGTACTTTTTGAAATTGTTCGCGGAACTCTGATACAGAGTTAGCCACTTGCTTTGGATCCGACTTGTCTATAACTATTTGCTTGATGAATGATGCAATATCTTTCATTTCACTTTCTTTCATCCCTAGTCT
>JARBAW010000150.1 GCA_029237505.1 Nitrososphaerales archaeon | reverse complement strand
TCGTGATGACTCCCTTTTCGTTAGGGTCTATCACAGATAATATATGAAGAAATATTATTTAAGGTTCTCGGTATTAGAAACAGGTTCTTGAGTTGTCATTGCTCAATGTTGCTTTTCCAAATAAATCATAATTTAGATATTTCCAGTTGCTATGCAAGAACCTTCAATCATAGATTTGAAATTACTTGTTTAACAGGAAAGACAATATCTTAAATGCCTATCGAAATAGGGCTTCTTGTACTTCCTCTTCTGTTTGATGAGTTGGTCAATCTGTGAAATTAGAGCATTCCTTTGATACAGTAAAATACCATACAAGATCCAATCATCTTCAACCCCCTCCATTATTGAACCCATTTTCTTGACTGCAATTCTAAGTGTAATTATTGATTTGTCGATAGATTTGAGAATTCGATCTTTGGAATATGATATATTATCATAACTATTCAATGACAGAGAATCAGAGTCAGCGATAATACTATTATTATTTTTTACAAGCTCGCGTACTTTTCTCAATGGTAATTTTTTATTACGAATTACCATTGCTATTTTAGTTTGTTCATCTCTACTAGAAACTGGAAGTAGTTCTTCTGCAGCTGAAATACTGATTTCACATTTAGATAATAGATCTATTACACTTTCTGGCAGTTCTACTAATCTTATTCGTTTGCTAACATAACCTGCACTTTTTGATATTTTTTCTGCTAGGTCAGAAACGCCTCCCCATCCAAATTTATTCACGTAATTTCTAAAAGCTAATCCTTCCTCAATTGGATTTAATGTTTGTCTCTGTACGTTTTCAATTAAGGAAACTTCAAAAGCTGATTTATCGTCCAGCTCTACAACATGGCAGGTGATTTTTCTCCATCCTATTTTCTTGCATGCATTATATCTTCTATATCCAGCTACCAATTCAAAGGTATGCAAGTCATTTAATCTAACTATTATAGGCTGCAATAGACCAACATGCATGATTGATTTAGCTAATTCCTCAACACCATTCAAATTACTTCTAAGAAGATTGGGCGTTAGAACAATTTCAGATAAATTAATGTCTTCAACCGATCCTGCTAACTCATTTGAATAATAAGAATTCATAGTCCCACATATTGTTCTATTTTGGTCAAAATAAGGTTGAGTAAGAATCTATGAGTAATTCTAATAATACAATGTGATTTATAATAATAAGATCTCCTAGATGATATGAGGCTTTTTACGTCAAAAAGCTGATATTTATTAATGGGCATAGGTATAGATAGTTTTTCTTTTATTCTTAAGCAATGCTTATTGTCAAAACACTGATCAAGTGATAAATCTAGCCACGCGCGGGTTTTCCCTTAGTCTTCGCATGAAATAAGATAATTCGTTACTCAATTTGTTCAAGAATTGCACAAATGCAATTGGACAATTAGATGGTCATCTAATTTTTACAAATTAAAATTGATAATTCAGCAATTCAGTTATTCAGAACTCTTCAAATCATCTGTGTTGTCACTACGTTCTATTCCTTTGTTTGGTAAATATTTTTTCTCATCTGTTACAACATCATCAATGATTAATGCAACATTGAAAGATTCATCACTTTCACTATATTTCTTTGGTAGAGGAAATTCTATTTTTGTATCAAACCATTTTACGTCCTTGTCAGAATGTCCTGCGACAACTTTATCGTTTATTAAAACAGTACCTCCAGAAAAGTCATTATCGTTCTTTTCTCCGAAATTTAGACCCAATACTATCAATCTTTTATTATCATAATCCTTGAAAACATTGGTAATTCTTGCTGGAGTTCTAGCAACTATCTTTCCTCCTAAATAACCTGATTGGCTTAGACCCATCAACACAACTAGCATAGAGTCTATTTTAGGTATTGCCAAGGATTCTATTTGTTTACAGTCTGCAATACATTGGATGTAATTCTGTGTATAGGTGTTTAAACTTCCTACAAACATACCTAGAAATATGAATGTGCCTATGAATGTCCACAAGAACATTTGATATCTGAATAATGCAGGCTTACCACTTTCAAATAACATACTCTTAAAGGGCTTTCTCTTAATATTTTCCAAGTCTCCTGTGCTTAATCGTCCGGAGTACTTGTATCCGGATATTATGTTACTAAGTAGTGGTGAGACTATACTAATCCCAAGCAAAATCAACAGGTTATTGTCTACATAAGGAGCATCAAAGTTACCTGAATATATTCTAATTAAGTAAGTGGATAGATAAACAAAGGAAATAACAAAAGTCCATACTAAGAACTGAAACCTGGGAAGACTGGGATAATAATCGCCGTCTGCTATGATATCAAAGAAGTTAGGTCCTCCGCCCTTACGTCCAGTTTTTCTGCCCTTCCTAATTAATAGAATTACAATTATTGTAATGATTGTTATAACTATGAAGGCTACGAATAGAAGTAAGGGGAAATAAATGGGCTTTACCGCCAGGTTCGGATCAACAGTCGTCATATTTAAGGCAATATTCGTATCTGACAAATCTTCTGCAGCGTATGAATTTAATGGTGAATAAATAATTAAAAATAGAGCCATTACTATTGCTAGTATTAACTTCACATGATTGGTAAGAATCTACTTTCACTTAATAATTTCGGTTTCACACCGATCTGTTTTTTAGACATGCTTAAGCATAAGATCCGGTAACTAGTTTTTACCAATTCACAGCTAGAAAGAAGAGTAAAGAAATTTTATTTGTAGTCTCTGTGGCTCGATACCAAATACGGCAACCGTTCTGCGCTATGTGTTATCTATCCCATGGAGTTTCTGAATGCTGAATCGTTTCCCGCTCTTTTTAATACGTATGGAAGATAAATGCTTGGTCTCTCTCTATCGACGTGGATAAAGCTTAGGCCAGGAGGAAGCCAATTGAATAGAAAACTTGGAGATGAATAGTACTTACCAATTATGGTATCTTCATTCACTTGTCTAAGCTCATCATGAAAGCTTCCAGTAGCATCATACATTTCTAGATAATCTTGCTTTTCTTCAATGGTTGCAGTTCCACTTAACAACCTACCAAACAGATAATCATTTTTTAATTTTCTTGTCTCATCAAAATAATATCTAAACCTGAATATTGGTTCGGTCCATGTTGAGTCTGAAACAAGTTGACCCTTCCAAACACCAACCATTGATTCTAAGGTTGGTTTTTTCATCTTACTGTACAACATTTCATGGTCTTGTTCGTCCATGAATTCAAAGGGATATTTCTTTGACATTGAAAAAGTTAGCATTTCTCTTCCTGGAGTAGGTGTTACAAAAAATGCTTTTCCTAATACAGTATCTTCATCAACTACCTTTAACGCGTCATAGAACTGATTGTACAGTGGATCAAGATACTCAAGTAAGACTATCTTCCCAAATCCCGGTAGCTCCTTTTCTTGAGCCTTATTCTTTGCCCTTATTTCTACTTCATATGGATGAGTTATTCCTTGAATCGCACCATCTTCTTTGTTAAACCTCTTCCAGAAACCTCCAGAATAGAGAACAACCGAATTTGCGATATCTGAATCCCTTGGAAACATTCCTTTCCAATGTGATTTGTTAGTAATAGTCATTGATACTGGATCAAATGACCAGTTATCATCGTCTAATTTTTCAGTAGGACTATTAATCAATATATCAAGTGGGTTTGAGGCTTGTTGTGCTGAGCTAAACATTTGTGTCAAGTTGTTTCTAAGACAATACATTGATTGAGAGATATCACATGTTCTGCCCATATTGGAAGCAATCTCTATATTAGAATACTTTGCATTCCAGTCTCTTGCAATTCTAGCAGCTATTATCGATGCAACAGTCATAACAGTGATTTGAGGATTTACTCCAACTGCAGTTGGAAATACACTTGCATCACAAACAAACAGATTTTTGAATCCATGTACCTTACAATCTGAATCTACTACTGAATCTTTCGCACTAGTGCCTATCTTGTTACCTGATTGAGGATGGGCAGATCCAAGCAGGAGATTTTTCGGATCGTTTATTATCTTTTCCATAAGCTTTGGTACATCCTCTTTTACTGAAATGCTACTCAATCCTCTATGGGGAATAATGACTTTCGATGCTCCAAGTGCAAACCACATATTTGCCAGTATTTCAGTGCCCTTTGCTAATGCCTTGAGCTCTTTGATTCCAGGTTCATACGTGACGCTGGCCCTTTCAGTTGTTGTCAGAGAAACTTTTCCCAAGTTTCGATCGCGAACAACGATACCTGCCATTGAATAATTATTGAATCTTTGAATC
>JARBAW010000149.1 GCA_029237505.1 Nitrososphaerales archaeon | reverse complement strand
GGACTGTTGCAAATGATGCCAATACCAATAACAATGATGATTCTGCCAATACCAATAACAATGATGATTCTACCAATACCAATAACAATGATGACGGTGACGATGATGGATCAGACCATGATAATTCTGATGAAGACAAGAAATCTAAAGATGATAGAAAATTTGAATTGCCGTTTCCCTAGATTGTATCAATTAGCAACATCTTTTTTCTAATTGAATAATATTAACTTATATCTTTTTAGGATCGAAATGCAATTTCGAATCTTTAACATATGAAAGTTTCAATCTACGTTAAATCATGATATCAAGAATATTAATCCGACCTCATTTCCTGAATTGTTACTAACTTTAAGAATAATAATCTATTCAACTATCTACATAGTTGGCTAACTGCAATGATAATTCATTATATCGGGGAACCATTCAATAGAGTTGTGATAATAATGCAAAATTTATATCAAACTTTGTGAAAATTACTATATTTTATAAGATTTCATTGGAACTTCCTAACGAATCTGCGTGAAATTGAGATTATTTTCTTCTAACTAATGTGGAACAAGTGCCAACAAAAGGGAAATTAATTTATAGTGTTAAAATACACTAAGACTGGATGATGAACAAGAAACTTTTGCTAGGGACAAACTCAAAATTACTCACGCTTTTTGGCATTTCATTGTTTGCAGTATTACTCCTATCACTTGGTTCTGGAATGTATGTGCACGCATTTAATTATGATTTTAAAAAGAAATTACCGGGAGATAATCATGGAGATAATACTCCATCGGAAAAGAATTGTAAGAAATCAGACACCTTGGAAGAATTTTCTGTCAAAGTAGACGCAGAAAAATGTGAAATCGACAATATCAAAGACTATAAGGATTGGAATTTCTATAAACTAGAAGATCCAGATACTAAAGCTTGCTTGAACTTCTATGATGACTTGGGAGGCTCTTTGGTAGATTATGAAGTTGTCTACTGTTATGCATATCCTGAAAAATACGAAGACAAGATAAACTAGATAAAATCCATCTGGTTGGCATTATCTCCGAGGGGAATGCCATTGCGCTTTTATTTATTAGGATTGTATTGCCTTAATTCAGAGCGAAAATCTATTAAGTAATGATAGTGAGCTGTCATTGTTATATCTGTAATTAGTAACAAATTTTTCACATGTTTCTTTACTCTGAGATCGGGAACTAGTATTCGTATTCGTCTTCTTTATCATTGCGATGTTCCTTTATTTGCGAAGCTGATCCAGGGTCGGACTTTAAAAGATGTCTTCTACTTGAAGCATATGCGTAACCAAAGGACGCTATAATTATTGTTATAGCCAATACCGGACCGGTAATGTCCGGTAATATTTCTAAATTTGTTATGGTTTCGTAGGAAGCAATAGCTCCAATTGCCAGCGCAGCTGCGCTCAATGAATAGGACATGTATTTAAAACCCCTCTTTCCGAAAATTCTAGAAAAAGCAGATTTGAGTAAGAAACTGTCTAATGTATCTATTGGGATCATACCTACAGCAAAGAACCCTGCAAGAATCAGTGCCACTTGAACTCCAAGGGATGCTGATGCTACCGCTGATAAAGTAATTGCTGATATCTGTGTAGCTGTGTCAAATCCGAGGCCAAAAACAATACCCGTAATGAGCGCAGAATTAAAGGGTTTCATAATTCCAAGCTTGGACAATACCTTGCTTGCAAGGATAGCCGAACCGGTTTTGCCCCATTTTTTCATTGCATAAATGTTCACGGCGCCTATCACACCTAACGCGATGCCGCCTATTATTCCACCAAAAAATGATAATTGTTCAACACTTGTGATACTACCTACAACGTAAATTATGAGTATCATTTCAGCAAGGACCGATATCATATGACCAATGCTAAATCCTGCTCCAACCCACTTTGAATTTCTACCAACATTATGCAATCTCACCAAGTTATCTATTGCCGTGATATGATCTGCATCAAGTGCATGGCGGAAGCCCAATAGAATCATGGTAGGAATCGAAATTAAAACAAATGTTAATGGGTCGACCAACTTTAGACCTTTAATTATCAAAGAACGATGTTTATATTTTTTAATCCTCTGATGATTTCAGTAGGGTTAGAAACCTTTAGCTAAATTTGATCACCGGAAAAATCAAAGTACAAGGTAAGAAGAAAAAGCATAACTATCGGCAAAAGATCATATTCATAGGTCAATTGTAAGACTTTGATTCAAATCAACAAGATTGTTGGGAATATCTATTCTGATTCCGACTTGCATGAAAAATATCAAGACATGTTAAAAAAAGATAAAGTGGAAAATATCCAAATTAGTCGCCTTGAGGCCGACAGAATTAGAATGAGAAAAGTATCTAATAAGGGGACAGACCTTGCCATGACCTTGCTTCCAGGTTCTCACATTTATGATGGTGATGTTGTCTTGCTGGCAGAAGATAGAATGGTAATAGCAAAAAGAGAAACAGAGAATGTGGCCACTGTAACATTAAACAACGACGCATCAACACAGCAATTATTAGATTCGGCAACAAAGCTTGGCCATATTATTGGAAATATGCACAGGCCTATTAGGGTTACAAACAACAAAATATATTTTCCAATACAATCTAATTCTGAAATTGAATTGTTCAAAAAGCTATTCTATAATTTGAAACAAAATATTGATATTAAAATTGAGAACATAATTTTTGAACCAGACCTAGGATTTGATATTCATGGGCATTGATATTGACAATAAAGAAATCAGCATATTACAACTATCTGATTCCTTTTTCCCAACAGGACTTTATGCAACATCTAGCGGCCTTGAGGCGTTATCGCAGACAAAGAAGTTAAAGAGCAAAGATATTTCTCAATTTATCAGTATGCAGTTACAACAAGTAATGGGTCCTTCCGATTGTACTGCGATGGGATGTGCTTATGAATCATGCAAGAAAAATGATATTGTTTCCCTACTTGATGCAGACGAATCGCTGTATCATATGAAACTAGTCGAGGAGACCAGGATTGCTTCGACCAGATCGGGCAATCAATTGTTAAAATGTGTTAGTACTTTTGCCAAGAACAAAAAAATGCTAAAGCAATATCAAATTGCAATCAGGAAGGGTAAGGCAACAGGAGTGTATGCAGTATCCTTTGGAGTAGTAACTAGTGCCCTTAATATTCCAAAGAGAAAAGCAGGAGTGATGTTATTATACGGATTGACAGTAAGTATCGTAGGAGCTGCTATGAGATTAGGGATACTTCAACATTTTGAAGGCCAGAAAATAATTCATCAACTAGGACCTGTTGTTTCCCATGCAGTATCAGAAAATATTGATAGACGGATTTCAAGCATGTGGCAATTTGCTCCAAATCTCGATATTTTACAAATGAAACATGAAGTCCAAAGCTCAAAAATGTTTATTACGTGAAACTAAGTCAAGTTTCTTATGCGTTCTAGAATCCCAAGAGTTGGAATAGGTGGCCCTGTTGGTTCTGGTAAAACCATGTTGATAGAGCAGATAGTACCGATACTTTCTGAGAAGGGATACAAAGTAAGCATTATTTCAAATGATGTTATTTCAAAAGAAGACGCAGACAGAATGAGACAAAATCTTGCAACAGATAAAGGGTTGATGCCTGAGGAGCTGGTAATTGGTGTTGCTACAGGTGGATGTCCTCATACTGCAGTCAGAGAAGATCCATCGATTAATCTTTCTGTTATAGAAGAGTTAGAATCAAAGTATCCTTTTCTTGATTTGATACTGATAGAAAGTGGAGGTGACAACATTACAACAACTTTTAGTCCTGCACTTGCAGACTATTTCATTTACATAATAGATGTTACGGGCGGAGACAAGTATCCAAGAAAGAGGGGTTTGGGAATAGAGAATTGTGATCTACTGGTAATAAACAAGATAGACATAGCCCCATATGTTGGTGCAGACCTAAAAATAATGGAACGCGACGCAAAAATTGTTCGTGGTAATATGCCCACCGTTTTTGTCAACTCTAAAACAGGTCTTGGTGTGAATACAGTTACTTCTTTTATAATAAAAGATGTTTTGTTTGATGCTTTACCAAAACCAAGTAAATAGTAGATGAATCGCATGGATTCAAAATGGTTCAAGGTTAGCAAACGCGCACAATACAACAAGATTCAAAATCGCGATACTGGAAATTCTGATGGATGAAATAAAAACCTGACATGTCCGCAGATTTTTCTACCCCTCAAACTATACCACCTGAGATTAAGCGCTATCTTAAGGGATCTGATAGGACAGTTGGTAAAACAGGAAAGGCTGGTATTTTGCGCCTAAAATTCGAAAAAGATTCTCTTTCTGGAAATACCATTATAAAGGAACAGTATAGTCGAGTTCCACTCCTAGCCCAAAGAGCAATGTATTTGGAAGAGACCATACCTGCCATGGCTTATGTATATATTGTCTCTCCATCTGGAGGAATTCTTCAAGGAGACAGATATCTTATTGATATTACATCACGCAACAAGACTTTTGCTCATGTTACCACTCAAGGTGCTACCAGAATCTACAAAATGGAGAACAATTATGCGAGCCAGATAATCAATATCAAAGTGGAGGAAGAGAGCTATTTTGAATATATTCCGGATCAAATAATACCATTTCGTAATTCTAGATTTTATCAAGAGGTGCATTTGAATGTACATGAGAATGCAACAATGATATATTCAGAAGTTATTGTCCCTGGCAGAGTCGCAAGTGGTGAGGCATTTGAATATGATATTTGTTACATAAAGACGGTAGGAAAAAACCAGTTGGGTAGAACCAGATTTATAGATACCCTGAAGTTACAACCACGGACAGAAAACCTTAGAGGCAAAAGTAAAATTAATTTTGGTAACTTGCATATGGTAGGAACAATCTATATTATCACCAAACAATCCTTTGTAAATGATCTCTACCAGAAGATCGTTAAGAAGATTGCACTATTCGAGACCAAAGGAAAATTGTCTGGAGGAGCGTCAATTCTTCCAGCTAGACAAGGAATAATGGTTCGTATACTGAGTCGTTCTTCTGAAGATGTAAAAACGATCATTTTTGAGTTAATAAGTATAACGAGAAAACAAATTATCGGTGCGTCATTCAGTGGACTTAGAAAAGCATGACCTCTCACTAATGAATCCTATAAATTTTTGTCTTTCTTTGTATTCCCACAGTAGGAATGGTGGGAAAAAAACTTGATAATACCATATTTTAGAAATTCTAAATTTGTATGATTGTATGAACATTAGGATTGATCAACACTTTTATACCATAATTCGTTTTTGTCGATATTGCAGAGTAATCGAGACAAGGTACTGGTGATTGTTACAATTTTTACTGCACTGCTAGCAGCTGTCGTAAGTTTTGAAAGTGTAATTAATCCAGCATATTCAGACGTTGTAAATAGTTTTGAATTAGAGCAGACCATTTCTCAAATATTCAATTGTCTTAATGTTTTGAGTTGTTCCAGCTCTGCCAGCCAAACCCAGTCAAGCAATCCCGTTATACTTCTCCTATTTAACAATCTTGATGACGTTACAAATAGCGCTGAAATAGAACAAGTTATTGATCAGGAACTTGTTTGCGAAAATGCAGTGGCATGTGAAAACTCCGCTCACCAAGATCAGCAAGACGCTCTCGCTGCAATAATAAATATTCTTACGCAGCAGGATGAGGTTACTAACAGCGATGAGATTGAACAATCAATAAAACAAGATACCGATTGTCAGGGTACAGTTTGCTTTAACAGAGCAGATCAAGATCAGGTCTTTCCAACTGCCGCTGTAATTAGTGTGCTGAGCAATTTAGAGGACGTTGACAACAGCGCAGAAATTGAACAAGTTACTAAACAGGAAAACGATTGTGAAAGTGCAGCTTGCCCGAACAACATATTAAGTAAATTACAAGACCATCCAACTGCTGCTGTAATTAGTGTGCTGAGCAATTTAGAGGACGTTGACAACAGCGCAGAAATTGAACAAGTTACTAAACAGGAAAACGATTGTGAAATTTCTGCATGCAATAACGTCATATTTGGGCAGCAACAGGATCACGCAACTGCAGCCGTGGTTAACATACTTAGTAACTCTGAGGACGCCGAGAACAGCGCCGAAGTAGAACAAGAAATAAAACAAGAGAATAAGGATTGTGAAAACAGTCAACAGTGTACAAACACAGTGGACGACCAGACTCAGCTAGATAGTATTGCTGTCGTTATTAACATCCTGACTGATCAGGAATACTTTGCAAGCAGCGCCGAAATAGAGCAGGAAGCAGAACAGGAGAACGAAGACTGCAAAACTTCAAACTGTATAAATGAAATTGCATCTCAAATCCAGGGAGCCACTGCTGTTGTTATAAATGAAGGAGGCAACTACGACGATGTTTCTAACAGTGCCAAAGTAGAACAAGAAATAGACCAGGAGAATGAAGATTGTAAAAATTCATTTTGTGAAAACTTTACAGATTTTCAAGGACAGGGAGCTCAAATTACTAACACTCTCGGAGGTGATGACGGTAACTATGAGGACGTATCAAATAGCGCAGAAATAGAACAAGTAGCAAATCAAGAAAACAAAGACTGTAAAGATTCAAACTGTGATAACTTTATTGGTGTTGAGTTCATTAGCGGTCAGCGACAAGAAGGAACCTCTATTACCAATATCATAGACGGAGGTGTCGATTACTATTCTGAAGATGTTGAAAGCAACGCTGAAATAGAGCAAGGAATAAAACAAGAAAACTTAGATTGTAAAGATTCAGATTGTATAAACTCCGTCGAAATTCAAACGCAAGAATTCTTCATAATACATAACTCTATCGAGAATGCGCACGGCATTTTTGAGGAAATTTCTAACAGTCACAAAGTTGAACAGGAAGCGAATCAAGAAAACAAAGACTGTAAGAATTCTGACTGTGAGAATGCAATTGCAAACCAAGTTCAACAACCGGCTGGCTCCCTTACTAACATTATCAAAGCGGAAGGCAGTAGTTCGTTTCAAGACGTGTCTAATTCCGCCGAGATAGAACAATCGACAGGACAAGAAAACAAAAATTGTGAAGGTTCACTCTGCAGTAACTCTATTGAATCTCAGGCTCAATTTGGAACGATTATTAATCAGATTATTTCGTTTGAAAGCGGTGAATTTAAAGACGTTTCTAACAGTGCAGAGGTAGAACAAATAGCAAAGGAGTACAACGAAGGCTGTAAAAATTCTTCATGTGAAAATTTGATTACCGGTCAATCGCAAGTTGGTTCCATCATTAATGTAATTGGCACCACCACAGGGAGCTTTGAGGACGTACAAAACAGCGCAGAGATAGAACAGGTGGCCAAAGGGCAGAATCGATATTGCGACAGTTCAGATTGTGTTAATGAACTTGTTCAACAAGACCAGACTTTTTTCATTACAAACACGATTGGAGGTACCGAAGTTGAATTTGAAGATGTTACTAACATCATCAATGTAAATCAAGATCTGGTCCAAGAGAATAATTACTGTCATAATTCAGATTGTGAAAATACTGTCAATACGCAGTCACAAGGAGGTTCCGTAAGCAACACTATCTCAGGAGACCTAGTAGAAGAAGTTTCTAACTCAGTCAATGCACAACAGACAGCAGAGCAAGTGAATAAAGATTGTAACGATTCACTTTGTAGTAACCTTATCGAACTTCAAGGACAGCTAATTGCTGGGATGAATGGGATGAATCTCATCGAAGACACTGATATTTCTAACAGTGTCGAAGTAGAGCAAATCGCGATACAGGAAAATGACAAATGCGATAGTACATCATGTGAAAACCGTATCAATAATCAGGATCAATTCGCAGGTTTTGCTATGGGCTTACAGGGCGAAGCTATTGGGATCAATGATTTTTCTAACACCGTCGAAGTAGAACAAGTAGCAGAGCAGAAGAACGAAGATTGTACAGAGCATGTGGAATGTACAAATTCAGTTGGAACTCAAACGCAAACGGCTATTTTTCCCATCCGTATAGATAATGAAATTAAAGATGCTAGTAGCAGCGCAGAAATTGAACAGCTAGCAGAGCAGCAGAACAACTGTGAATTATCAGCATCACAATCAGTTTGCTTAAACGAAATTGCCACTCAGTCGCAGTCAGCATCTATTTCTACCACAATTGGCGGCATTGACAGTCATGATAATGAATTCGCT
>JARBAW010000148.1 GCA_029237505.1 Nitrososphaerales archaeon | reverse complement strand
TGAATACTATAATTCATAATGCATATTTTCATTATTTGTTGTCCTTTACTATCCGATTGGATTTTTTGTAATACCTTTGTCACTTTTCAGGCCGTCAAGGTTCTTTGGATTGTTAGAATTGCTCGGGCCCACTTCATTGATAGTATTCTGTATTACTTGATCAACTCCGGGAGGCGTTGCTTTTTTTTCCAATGCATTACATTGCCATTTACCATCTTTATCCTTAAAACATTCGGTGACCCACTTTTCCCCGGTGGCTGACGTATTAAAAACACAAAAGTAATGATCCAAACTAGACCCAAAACATTCGGACGTTACTTCTGCCGATACAAAATTTATAATTGAACTAACGATTGTCACAGTAATTAAGGAGCCCAAAACGATAAGGATCACTAATTTAGTATCATTGGTAGAATCAAGTTATTCTACTTTTTAAAGATTCTTGATTATATGATTAATTCAACTTGTCGATGTCTTTCTTACTTCTACCCTCCTTGCCTTATTTGTGATTGTTTGAATACTATGTGATACTTTAAATCTAAAATCAACCTCAATCTTTTACATCTCGAATCTCTAGGTCGCATTCTTAGCCTACATCCAGAGAACGGGCAGAAAGCGGTACGCCAAATCAGGTAAATGGAACATATTTGACAACGTTTCTGACCGTTAGTGAATTTAGCGCCCCTTTTAGGAGGTGCTCTAAGTGTGGCACAAATGCCTTTGCATGTAATTCGTCTCGATCAAGAAATATCCGCTCTTTATTTTTATCGGGTTTAACTTTTTTATAATTTATTGACGATATAACTATCCGACGCCAAAGGACATAAATTCCATTACTGGTGGGCCAACCTATCAACTACAATTGGCCCATCAGTTCCCATACTTAGTAAGGTTACGTACAAATAGTTCTGCACTGCGCTCAATGAATCCAAGAGATTTTCCTAGAAGAGTTAAATAACTTATTGCAGTGAGTTTAACATGACTGAAGAAGAAAATGCTTTTGATAAAGTAAAAAAAGGACTTAAGGATGTAGTTGGTGGCACTGCAGGTATTGTTGAAGGCACTGCACAGGGAATTAAGGAGGCAGTTGAAGAAGAAGATAAAGAAACGGCCACGGATGCAACAGATACAGACATGGATACATCCTCTTTCGAAGAAGAGAAAAACAGAGCACATAACGAAGCAGGGGAGGAATTAGAGGATGCAGGAGACAACGTAAAAGCAGGTACAAAGGCAGTTGTGAAAAAAATATCTGACCCGGACAAAGACTTAGATAACGAATATCAAAAAGAAAAGATTGAGGAAAAAGTACAGTAAAGTAAATTTTTTATTATCCATCTTGCAAAATAAATTATTACCGTCTCACCGGTACTGATGGGGGGAACTTAATTTCAAGAGTCCTACTAACCTCCCATCAGTTTTAACTTTTTTATATTTTCTTGGGTATACTTATGTAATAAGAACATCATCATCCCATTCTGGCGCTGCTTTCTCCTATTCACGAGCCAGTCAGTGACTATTGAGTTTGTTATTTCCAGAAATCTTAAGTACAAGTTTTCTGTTAGGAGCCGTTTTTCTTTTTGACGCAGTTGGTTTTTGCATCATCGTCTGCTGCTTGGAGCATACTGCACTCTTCATGATCGATGGAACACATGGAACCATTGGGGCTGACCTGGCTAGAGTAACACCACAAGAAATCTGGTTTGGACGCATCGACTTGTTGTTGTCCACCATATGTATTCACTACTAGTAATGAAAGCATTGCTCCGGACAATACCAATATCATCTCAACATTTTTACTTTTGTTCATTAACGTTCTTCTAGAAGATATGATAATTAAGGTTTGAGTGAAAAATCATATATTAAAAAATTCAGAATTTTGATACTAGAATTAGTTCCCTAAATGTTCTCTGATTAGTATTATTATTAATTGAAAGTATTTAAGACAGTATCTTTCTAACCTGGTTATTTCATGCTCTTTATCCTCTATCTGATATTTTACTAGTTTATTAGCAACTTTATGACAGGAATCACAAAAGTCTCGCTTATCTAACTGTCTGTCTGTTGGAATTTTAATATCTGTTATTTTCGTTGTGGCTCTGCAATACTCAATAGATCCGACAGTTTCAACAGTCTGCAATATTTCAAATAAGTTCTACGCCGTATTGGTGTACTTTTTTAGTAACTTCGGATTTTATAGAATTTATAAAATTAAAATAGATTTCTTCCTCATTTTTTATCTCGTGTTTTAGTATGGACATATACCTAGTTCTCAATGGTCAAGTATGAGAACCAAGTATTAAAGACCATCTAAATGGTCTCTATTTGCTCATATTCATATGCATAGCCATTTTAGATTTATTACCCATTTGAGACATCATTTTCATGATGTCGGCTTTGGGTGGAATGATACCGTAAATTGGTGTATTACCAAAGTGATTGTTTGTCTTTCCTGCATCTAGTGATAATGCAATTACATGATTGTTCCCTACCGTAATTTCAATTGGTACTTGTTCGACTGGCCCGTCCTTTAGAGTTATCGTTACCGTTCCTTTGTATAAAGTGGCATTATCTTGATTGCTAACTTCACTTAATGAGAAATTAGAAATGGAGTGTTTGTGCATTGCGGTTCCATCCAACATAACCATATAGATCCATGAATCAAACTTTGCTGTATTAGTCTGATTGAAACTGTCCATTGTTTTATTAACGATATTTGTGACCCAGTGTCCGGAAAGAATCCATGATGGTTCACCTTGTTCATTATTTTGAATACTCGATATAGCACCAAAAGTCATATCTTTATGATTCATCCCTTTGGCAGGATATGCTTCACCAGAATTTACAGAGTGCATTGCTATTGCTAGTGACCCTGTTACGATTAATAATGCCGCAAATAGAGAAATTGATTTTCGAAACGAATTCTTATTTGACATATTGAATAGATAAACACAAAAATATTAAAAGCTACCGGCATAAATTCACGGTCGATCAAGATAGGTTGATCAATGAACAACCAAGATTTTGATAGAAATTTACATTCAGTTTCTCCGCCAAGTCACATTTACACTATCGACTCTCCATGATTGATTAACAAAAGACTCTGAAATATCTATAGAATTTCTTGTTTTCAAATATGATAATATTGCGGTCCATGCAATTTGTGCTCCATTATCTCCCGCGAACGAAATTGGACATGAATTGAATTTCACTTTATGTCTTTGGCATGCCAGATTGAGCATATGCGACAGTTCTTTGTTCGCAGACACCCCTCCAACTAACAATAGCTCTTTTTTTTCGGTGGCAGATAGAGCTCTTTCAACGGCTTCTGTTATCATAGCAAATGCTGTTTGCTGAATCGAATAACATATGTCTTCAACAGGATATCTATTAGTTGAAATCAATCTCTTAGCAGCAGATAAGATACCTGAGAGAGTAACATCATTTCCCTTAATTGTATACGGTAACGCGATATAATTTTTTGAAGATTTATGAGCTAATCTTTCTATCTCTGCTCCACATGGCGATGCTAATCCTAAATGCCTACCAAATTGGTCTAGAAGTTGTCCTAATGTAATATCTAATGTTTCTCCAACGACACGCCAGCTACTATTATTAAATACTAGTATCATAGTATGACCTCCAGAGACCAATAGGACCAATGAATCCTTACTCTTAGTAAGACTCATTCCAAGTTCAATATGGCCTAATGCATGATTTATAGGAATCAATTTTATGTTATAAAATGAAGATATTGAACGAGCGATGACTGCACCAATCCTCAAACAAGGACCAAGACCGGGACCAGCTGAATATGCTATAAGATCTAAGTCTTTGAAATTAATCCTGGATAATTCTAATGATTTTTTCAAAACATCTATTGCTACTGACGCATGATGACGAGCTGCCTCCCTAGGATGGATTCCTGATCCCTCAGGGGCCCTGAAAGTATCCCTAACGTCAGAAAGAATATTAGGATAAAATTTGGGACGAGATTGCTTTATTACAGAACATGCAAAAGTGTGAGCAGTACTCTCTATTCCAAGACATAACATTCATATCACTTCCTGCTTGTTGCTGACACGATCTTAATTACATCATTATTTTTTAATATATGTTCAGCTCCCAATCTCCTTTTAGTCCTAACGTCAATCGCAAAAAGAAAACCTTTTCCCAACTCATCATGTACGGCATGGGCCAAATCTTTTGCGGTTGATTCTTTATTTAGTAAATAGGCTTCGGGAAGGACATTGCCCTTTTTATCAGATAACTTTGAATCATCCTCAACAGGATAAACTACGATTTTCTCTAATAGACTAAAACAGGCAAGGTTTATTATTTGTTGAACACCAGTTGAGCCATGTTGCTTGATAAAGTTTGAAACAATCTCAAGAGCTTGTTTCTGCTTATCACTTAGTTGGGCATTCTCTTTAATTTCAAATGAACTATCACCCGGAAGATAGTGAATGAATCCGCTTTTTACAGCTTTTCGTAATAGCATCTCCAATTCAGAAGCGCAGGGAACAACATTAGTGTACTTTTCTGTGAGTTTTGCCAGATTAAATTGAGATGTAGAGACATCTGCCTTATTTGCTGCAATCACTACCGGTTTTACATCTTGCCTAATATTTTGACAAAGGGCAAGTATTTCCTGTTCTGTCCAAGATTTAAATTTCTTGTTTTGAAGATTCAATTTGTTCACAACTTTATCCAAAGCTGCCTCAGTAACACCAAGCCCAGACAATCTCTTTTTCAATACTTGTACTACGTTTTGTCCTGAGGATTCACGATCTTTATTGTCCATATCTCGCCTAATAATTGAGACCAACCACAAGTCAAATTCTTCTTCAACAAATCGCAAGTCCCCTATTGGATCGCCAGATCCTGGCGTTAATGGTCTTCCTTCAGAATCAGTTGAACCCGAGACGTCTACGACATGTACAAGTGCATCCGCTTGCCTTGCATCATCTAAGAATTTGTTTCCCAGGCCCTTTCCTTCATGAGCACCAGGAACCAAACCAGCGACATCTATAATTTGTACAGGAATAAATCTAATTCCATCTATGCAAATAGAATGGACCGGATTGTCCTTTACCCCAAATTCTGTGCATACACAATTTATCCTTACGTGGCAAATCCCAAGGTTAGGTTTCACTGTTGTAAACGGATAATTTGCAATATTTACAATATTATCTGTGGAGGCTGAAAAAAAAGTAGACTTGCCTACATTTGCCTTTCCAATTAACCCTATGAGCACTCATAATGATTATCATGATTCATAAATTAATGTTTTGAGATTTGTAAACATCATAAACTACTGCTAAACACAAAATTTAATTTCTTTCATAATAATAAGTCTGTCATTGGCCGGCATTTTCGCAATTGCTAATTGTTCCACAGACAAAGAAGACCTACTGTCATATTTCATTAATTCCTTGCAAATGCTGCAACATAGGGGAAAAGCGTATTGGAAAGTTATCATCGATAATTTAGTCTCAAGTGGAGCTGGCCCATTCCCCGCTGATGGATCGATCCTAAAGATCGTTGAAAATAATAGTAACTTTAAATTTAAACTTGGTTTAGGTTATTTATCCAAGAGGACCCCTAGATTCAAGAGTATGAATAAAATTAGTGTAATCCTTGATGGTTTCTTTGTAGACATTGAAAAATTGCATCTACATCCACTAGTAGGAGATGCAGCAAGCGGAGATTCATTATTCAAGATTTATAGCATTTTCAAAAATCTCCTAATAGAGAAAGAAAATCCAGAAAAAGCCTGTGAATTTTTGGATAGGCATTTGAGGGGAAATCTTACCATGATTAGCAATAAAAAAATATATTCTTATAGGGACTCTACCGGTTTCAAGCCCTTGGTGAGCGGAACTGATAAGGACAACTCAATTTCAATCATGGCTTCAGAAAATTCCCTCCGTATTCCGTTTCCCAACATGA
Organism: Nitrososphaerales archaeon; assembly: GCA_029237505.1. Lineage (GTDB taxonomy): Archaea > Thermoproteota > Nitrososphaeria > Nitrososphaerales > Nitrososphaeraceae > TA-21. Next base: position 1,844 of record JARBAW010000148.1, on the reverse strand, counting down.
ATTTTCAAGACGTCAAAGCTGGGCAATTAATTAGGATGGATGCTGAGTCCGGTCAGGAAAAGTTACTCTCGCTTCCTCCTACAAGGACTATGATAGATCCCTTTGAATTTATTCGAGAGTCCCATGTTACGGCAACTATCGAAGGAAAGGGGATATATGAAGTTAGAAAAAAAATAGGAAAAGTGCAAGCTGAATTTCTCTCGTCACATTCTGACATTGATATTGAGGCGGCCTACGCGGAACCTGATTATCCTAGGCCCATGACGTTGGGTTTCAGTGCAGAATACCGACATCACATACCAAAATTTGACTTGGGTGAGGCCATAATTAATGACAGATATGACGACTCAGATCGTATGATAGACTTTTCCGAAAATATAAGTAAAAATAAGATGATAACTTCTGGAAAATCTTTGAAATACATTCTTAGACACAAGATTAATCAGAAACACATTGGTTTAATCCAAGGAACAATTCAAACTGGCGTAACCGCCAAAGAAACCATTTATTATTTGAGAAAAGCAGGTGTTAAATCAGTTTCAGTGATTGTAAGTTACGTTCCTACTGTAGATGGACGACAAGTGGGACTATATACGCAAAATAGAGAATTGATTGCTCATAAATATATTGGACAAGTGCCCTCACTTGAGGAACTAAATACCAAAATATCTAGAGAGTTGGGCGCTGATAAAGTATTCTATAATTCTCCTTCTGTTCTTTCTAAAGGTATCGGGATTTCAGAATATAATCTATGGTTTCCTGAATGGGTACGATTCTTAGAGTATGACAAGTAATGATAAAAGAATGACAAGAAATGACATTCAAACGTGATTCTGATCTAAACCATTGGAAAAATGATTTAGTAAGGAGCATTACAATATTGAAAAAGTATGTAATCGACGGAAGAAAAGTCAACAACTTTGAAGTGAGACAATACACCCACCAATGTATATATGACAAAAATCATACTGTTTATACTATTTATCTTGAAACCGTTGATAACAAGATTGAGACGAAGTACAACCAAGGAACCCAAATGAGTGATAATAATATTGAAACCATAGTTCAAAGCATCACAAATTTCAACGGGGTTTATTCAATAATAAACCGATTGCTCATCGAACTTGACAGCACCTAATATACAATTTGCAAGATGATTTCAATGGACCTTAGACTAGATAATTATTTACAGTACGATGTAACTTGAAAACTGAATTTTTTTTATTATTTCCCAGATTTTGAAATATTTAGTAATATATTAAGCAATAGTTAGTAGTTAGAAACATATTTTAAACATAGCTTATACTCGCTTTAGAATTTGATGACACAAATTGAGCTAACGGGTAAAAAATATTTGACCAGAATAACTATTTGACTTTTAACGTCTCAAGCTAATAAGAGGATGTGCTACTTTGCAAAATCAACCCATATACCTTAAGGCCATTACCCTAAAGGACATTAGCGATGTTGATTCCATAAAGGATGATGCCAAGAAGCATATGATATTAATCGTTAGAATAACACCGATGGCTCAGAAGGACATCGAAACCTTACGAAAGGCAATTGACGATTTGTATAATTTTGTTAAATCGGTTGGGGGAGATATTGCGAGATTAGGTGAAGAACGAGTAGTCATTACTCCACCGGCTGTGAAGATATGGAAAGGAGTACATGATCTAAAGTAAGTGTTCTAATAGATTACAATACCTTGATTGATTCTTGAACCAGTGGGTGAAAACTTTGGATCTTAAAAATCCTGTTTATAGAATTAGACAGGTTTTGACATTTTTTCCCTTCGCCATGATTAGTTATTACTTTCTTAAGCTTTGGTTTCAGTCGGTTCA
>JARBAW010000147.1 GCA_029237505.1 Nitrososphaerales archaeon | reverse complement strand
TAATTTGGAAAATGGTGTTATCTTTACCCTTCATCTCAATTACTTGGGGCTTTATCAAATAGATTTCTTTGGCATCCGTCTTGATAACTACTTCCTCGATATTTTCTAATTCCTGCATGTTAAGACCCATCTTGTCTAACATCCGTCGCATTTCGCGATTTCCGCGCATCATAGTTTAAGTTGCTCCACTCTACTTTTTATTCCTTCTCTAACTTTTACTGCAACATCTCCGTTTCTACCACGTAATTGAAATTGACTTAGAACTGATTTGCCTACGGCAATTACTTCATCGTTCCTATCTATCACGACTACTTCAGAACCGATATTGATATTTGAACCAAACCATTCAACGTGTTTACAAAATAGCGATCTACCTTCACTTACAAATGGTAGAGCATCATCAATTGGAATTATACAATTCTGTTTAAAGTCAATACTATCCATAAAGATTGACGCACCTTCAATAGTAAGTGCTATTCCACCATCTGATCTCAAAGTACCTAAAAGTTCACCACCTACTCCAAAACTCTTGATCCTTCCAGTCTTTCTAGAATATGTGAATGAAATTTCATTTGGCAAAACCGAAGACACACCTTTACCAAAGAGCGCATCTATCTGATAAGCAATTTTTTCCATTGAGTTCATGGCAATTATTGGTTTAATTAATCTCCATTTAAAATATATCTAGAACCAAGGTGATATCCTGTTATGACCAATAATGCAGTGCAATATATCATGATCTCTAAATGTACTACACATTTGTTTCAATTGTCCAAATTTTTAATTCCACCAAAGTACTCCCATCTTCAATTAGAAAAAAATAAACAAGATATCGACTCTCAGTGATCTGTATATGTCTACTTGCGAAATTTGCGGAACTCAGATAATGGACCATGGAGAAAATATCTATGTTGAAGGCAACCTCATAAAAGTGTGTAAATCGTGTTCAATAAGAGGTAAACCATCAAAGACCCAACCCGACATACAGCGAAAGCCTGCAATGAGACCAAGAAAAATTGAAAAGCTTGATAGGATAACTTTTGACGATTCTTCAATCATAATCAACAATTTTTCTGAAGTGATTCGTAATTCAAGGATGGCCAAAGGACTTTCACATGAGCAACTTGGGCTTCTCATAAAGGAGAGGGCTTCATTGTTACGCAAGATTGAAAGCGGGTCTCTTAAACCTGATGAAGTACTAAGCAGAAAGTTAGAAAGATTTTTTCGAATCAATCTATATACTGAGGTAGATTCCAGTGACAGTGAATAGATCTGCGCTGCTAATTACTTATCCGGTAAAACACGTTGCCAGTGAAGCCAAATCGTTGGCAGAATCTGCAGGCTATTCTATTTCATGTACTGTTACCCAGAAACATTTAACGAGATCAAAATTTGGAATTGGGAAAGGGAAAGCAGATGAAGTTAGAGAACTAGTTAAATCATCGAACATTGAATATGTAATATTTGATGAAATACTAAAACCAACCCAGCAATATAATCTGGCAAAACTATGTGAAATTGATATTATAGATAGGGAAAAACTAATTTTAGAGATTTTTAGGCTAAGATCCAACACTGAAGAATCCAAGATTCAAATAAAACTCGCTGAACTCCATTATGAAGCAGTTAGAATAAAAGAGAAGGTGAGGTTGGCCAAAAAAGGAGAACAACCAGGTTTCTTTGGTTTGGGGAAATACGATGCAGAAGTACATTTGCTTGACGTTAGAAGAAGAATTTCAGTACTGAGGAAAAAGCTGTTGAAAGAAGAAAAGAGAAAGCTGGTACAGAGGACCGGTAGGGCAAGATCGGGCTTTCCAACAGTATCCATAATAGGATATACATCGGTAGGAAAAACAACCCTGTTCAATTTTTTGACCGGTGAATCAAAACTGGTCGGTGTTGAATTATTTACCACATTATCAACATCTAGTAGAATTGTAAATGTAAATGGAAAAAAGGTGATGTTTTCTGATACAGTTGGATTTATTAGCAAACTTCCGGCATACATGATAGATGCCTTCAAGTCAACCCTACAAGAACTAATTTTTTCAAATGTGATCCTTCTTGTTTTAGACATAAGTCAAAGTTTTGAGATATTGAGGAAACAACTTGCAAGTAGTTACACTGTTTTGATACACTTGGGAGTATCAGTTGCAAAAATAATTTATGTATTTAACAAAGTAGATCTTGTAGAACCTGATAAGGCAATGGAAAAGTGCCAACAACTGGGAGTTTTGAATGAAGGTAACAAGAATTACGTTATGATATCTTCTAAAACAGGAATGAATGTTCATACCCTACTTGACGTAGTTAGATCCAGAATTTTTGTGAATATGATGAAGGTAGACACTAGCTAATGTCGATTGCCGTACTTAGATTAGGTCACAGATTGGTGAGAGATGATCGCACGACCACCCATGTTGCGTTAGTTTCTAGAGCTTTTGGATGTAGGAAAATTTTCATGACCGATGTGGATGAATCTATCTTAAAAACCATTAACAGAGTATGTGATGATTGGGGCGGTTCAAACGATTTTGATATTGAAATTATTCGGGATTGGAGATCTCTACTTAAAACTTGGAAAAAGAACAATGGTGTCATAGTTCATTTGACTATGTATGGAATCAATATCGAGCAAATCTCACATGACTATCCGCAAGGAAAAAATATTCTGGTAGTAATTGGGGCAAGCAAAGTTCCAAAGGATGTTTATTTTCTTGCTGATATGAATATAGCCGTTGGTAATCAACCACATTCAGAGATCGCCGCATTGGCAATATTCTTAGACAGGTATTTTCAAGGCAAGGAACTCACTAAATCGTTTGATAACGCAATAATGAAAATAATTCCATCTTCACGCGGTAAGAGGGTTAAAATTAGAAAACTAAAAAAGTCAAATTGAATTCGTTGATAATGATCCTTTGATTGCTTGAATGAAGGTCAAAGAGATGATTAATCGTGCGGGGGTTGCCAAGCATGGTCAAAGGCGTGAGATCAATTCTGACATGACGCTCAGATGAACTGATCTAGCTGGGAAACCTCATCCCGTAGGGGTTCGTGGGTTCAAATCCCACCCCCCGCATAATCCTATACCGATAAATGGAAATTGAGAAGAAGGGATTTCTAATTAGTCTATAAACTATTCTGCCCAAAGTTAAATCAACATAATGTTAATAGTTGATCATGTTTTGAAATTCTCAAACTTTGTATTGACATCTCACTAAATTTTTATTTTTCAGCATGTCCTTTTTTATTCCATTTTAATGTGCTGGTTTCAAATATCTTTCATTCAAATAAACACTGCATTATGTCCTAGAGACAGAGATATATTTGCCCACTTTCAATTTGCTAGTAGCGGGGTGGGGAAGCCAGTTATAATAGGCTAAGTTATCCCGGCGGGCTCATAACCCGCAGAGCGGTTTCCATTAGAGCGTAACTTGATGGCCGTAGGTTCAAATCAACCCCCCGCTACGTCCTTTAGTAATGATCTTAAGTTGTAGTATTTTACGGAGTCGTCAAAATCTCTTAAACCAATCAGAGTGTAATGGTTTGATAATATTTGGAACATGAGGATAATTTTTTTCCATTCCAAATCTATGTAATGGTTTTGTCAAATGACGATGAGCCTTCGAGCAAGGCAAATACATACCCAATTGTATATCTCGTATATTGGTAACTGATATTTTGGAATACTTTTTGTCGCCACAAATCTTACATTGAAATCCTTTATTCTTTCCTTCTGATTTCATTCTTTTTTTACATTTGTTACATAGCGGATTAATATTTACTATTTCCTTCGCAATTTTTAGAATTGACAAGTACTCTACATTTAGGATATTAGTTCTATGAGGAGTATTCATACTAACACCTACTCCAATATCTATGCTATCTCCTTCCAAAAGCTTGGAAGCAACATCGCCCAACCCAGTTGGCTCATAAACTGCTACTGGATATTGATTGTTACTAAAGTCGGAGACTTCAAACATGACATGTCCCCCTCGAATTATTACTGGTTTCTTTGTTACTGTGCATCTTACATATCCTGCTCTATGCGTTCTAATTTCATTCTGCGATAGTTCATTTTGAAGATGCATGCCAGTACCTTGATTCGTCCTAAATACCATGTAGCCTTCCAGCTTTTCTACTGGCATTACCTCATGAAGTGTGCTAATAACAATTTGAGGGTCTTCTCCTCTAATGCCACAGAAGACAGGATCTGGACCATGAGGTGCTATCAAGATCCTGTCATGAATCTTATCATAGCAATTGAAGGTAAATGGATATGTGTTAATGTCAACCTTGGACACTTTTGATTTGTCCAGCATTCGAGGCGAGCCAAGGTATTCATTTTTTCTATATGCTATGGCCTCGTAAGTGTGATCGCCTTCAAGTAAAGATCCAATTGAAGCCAAAGCACCAATGATGCCCAAACCTTGTCCGTATTTGAAAATTTGGACGGATAACTGCACGGCTAACTTTTCAGCCTCTTCCATTTTTACCACATCATTCATAGCTCTACCGCTAAACTGTCTAAGTGAAAATGGGATTGATTCTCCCTCAAATATTGCCAGACCTGGATTAGCACCATTAACCAGATCTGATTCTGATTTGATGATTTTTAAGAGAAACTCAATTATTTGCTCTGAACTGTCCGTTCTTATCCTTATACATACCGCACCATTTCCTCTTGTTTTCCAAGGAATGTTCGGATTTAGTCGCACCAATAATGGATAGTCGATAAACGTTACCCCTCTTTCAGTTAACTTAGAAACGACCTTAAATGCCAGATTTGTAGTACATTTTCCTGAAATAGAATCTGTATCATCAAATCCTATGTGGATAACTTTTAAATCGTCTTTACTCTCGTATGGCATTTAAGAGATATAAAATTCAATTAAGCGATATTAAACTTAATACGAAACGTTAAAGATCGCGCATCAGACTTTTGAGAGAAATATCTCAAAAACTTGAGAATCAATTTAGAGAGCATAAATGGTGAAATAAGATTATCAAAAACAAATAAAAAACTTGACATTCCAATTTGTCTTATATCTCTGGGTAGTTGATTAATGAAAATTATTATTTTTTCTGCCAGTTTATTTATTATAATTATCCTTAGTTGGCTTCAGATTTATTCACAAATTTCATATCACTCAACTATATTTGTATCCGCCCAAAATTCATCGGGATCAGACAAATTTGGCATAAGAGAGATTTATCCAACAAAAGAGAATGGCCGAGAATGGTATATGAATATGGAGAGCCCGAAAGAAGATGAGCATTTTTCTATCACGTTTAATCCAAATCTGACAAAACAGGAAGACGGTTCTTGGCGAATTGCAACACCAGTAGTAAGAATGAATGTAAAGACACTAGAAGGAGAAACAAATTGGAAGAATGTAGAAATGACAGGCTATGCAAAGATCGCCGGAGTAATCGCAAATAGTAGTAACAAAGTAATAGAAAACGATCTAACTTGGTATGCTCGAGGTGGGAAACACAACCAAGAGCTCCCTTGTGAAGCAACAGCCTACATGGGCGGATTGTACGATACGGGTAAAGTTGGATGGAAAAAGGAATTATGGTTTGTCGGTGGATATACAGATGAAAGACAATCTGCAAAGGTCACAAATTCACTAATTGATAGATGGGTTGGATGGAAGGTAGTAATTTACAATATTAACGGTAATTCGGAAGTAAAATTAGAATCATACATTGATAACACCAATACCAATTATTGGATTAAAGTTACAGATCTTGTCGATGATGGGGGATGGTATGCAAAAATGCCAGACTCTAATTTTTTTGATGCTGAATGCTCTAAAGATAAGGATTTTATAATCACAAATTCTGGATCGACAGCAACATTCAGATCTGATAACCTTATTTGGGATTTTAAGAATCTGAGTATTAGAGAAATTGACCCAGCGGAGGCCTCTTCTCAATAATATATTTCCCAGAAAAGAGCACAAAGTTCTCAGGTGATCCTGAAGCCGTAATGTGTAACCTACCTAACTATACACAGCATCTTGAAGTCGCCATTAAAATGATTGATTTGAATTATGATCTTGAATTATTTTTTGATAATTGATCAATAAGTTTGTCCATTTCATTTTTAATCTTGTGTTTGGCAAAAATCCCCAGCATTGCTCCAATTTTTCCGTATTTTAGATCCGCATCTACCTTTATTTCCGTAATCGAATCAGATTTTGGATTCAACTCAATTATCAAAATCGTACCCTTCGTGTCGCCTTCAATAACTTCACTTCTTAACATCCTGTCTGGTTCCAAAGTATGTTTTACTTTCTGTCTTATTTCTTTTCCAGATATCGAAACGATCTCTTCTGTTAGTATGTGATTATCTAATCGCTCGATAACCTTGAAAGATTTGTACTTGTCAGGAAATAATGTTGGTAGCTTGTCTATTTCTTTAATACTAGAAAAGACCTGCCCACGAGGTACATCAACAGTCTTGGAAGTTACTACTCTAACCATAAATTTTTAGATATTTGATGATTTTTAAACAATATGTTTCTATATGTGCTTAATCAAGAATACTTTAAGGTTGACAAGAATTTCATATGAAATATTTTCAAAATGAATTTGTAGTACAATCTAATATAGATAAAGTCTGGGAATTCTATACAGACATAAATCATCTTGAAGTGGTTAGCCCCAGAGATATTAAATTGAAACTTCTAGAATGTACCGATAGAATATTGAAGAAAGGAACAATTGCGTGTTTTAATGGAAGAATACTAATCGGCGCACGGTGGTGCTCCAAAATAACTTTTTTTGAAAAATATGAGTACGTAGATGAAATGGTTCATAATGAAAATATTAAACCGCCATTTCGACTGTGGTCTCATAGGCACAAATTTGAATTGATTGATGCTAATAAGACAAGAGTTATCGACAAAATCAAATTCGAACTGCCATTTGGATTCGTAGGCAAACTACTAGAATTCTATATTGAAACTAAACTTCAAAAGATCTTTGAACACAGAATATATGCAACAAAGAAATTTCTAGAAAATTATGGTTCATGATTGGGTTGAGGGTTGCTTTTTTATTGAGAAAAACGAAATACTCAATGCCAATAAAGATAGTAACAGCATGGAACCAAAAATAAGATCGTACGCGGCCGCTGATGGAAAAAATTGATATTGGTTATTAGTCAGGTTCACAGGGAGAAGGTGCGTCTGCATGAATAAACCTGCGATTGTTGGACCAATAGAACTACCTATTATTCTTAGAAGATTACTAATCCCTAGTGAGATACCTATTTGTTCAAATGAACTTTGTACCATGACTATATTAGTGCTGCTGACATTTGTTAAAGACAGGCCGATTGAAATTATCACCAAATAGGCGGAGATATAAAACTCATTGAATCTTCCAAGCAAGATCAGGGAAAAACCCAATGACATGGCAATAGTGCCTATTACTAATGGAGTAGTCTGTCCGATTTTTGTTATTATAAAGCCAGCTAGTGGGCCCAAGACTAGGAGAACAAGTGCAAACGGTATTTGAACCAATGACATTTGCAGGGCATTGTTATTGAAACCTACCGGATATGGACTTTGTGCCAAAATAGGCAATGTCTGAAAAATGGTAAACATAGACATACCTACAATCAGTAAAGTGATGTTTGCTGCTAAGATTCTCCTATCTAAAAAAATTCTAGAAGAGATAAGTGGGTACTTTGATTTCCTTTCAAATAATAAGAATGAAATAAAACTTGATATGAAAACTGTCAGGCAAATCAATGATGATAATGGAATCATTATAAAATTTAATCTTGTGTCATGGTTACTCGGAATATCAGTTTTAAGAAATGTGATAAACAAAAGAAATGTGACAATGCTTATTCCTAATAATATCGCACCTTTCAGGTCAAATTTTTCATATGATTTGATGTTCCTAATTTTGGAATCTTTAATTGATCTACTTTCCTTTGGAATAAATCTCATTATGATAATAATCAAACATAGGGCTATTGGAATAATTGAAAAGAAGGTCAATCTCCAACCATAATACTGCACGATGCTGCCGCCAATTGCTAATCCAAGTACTGAGCCACCGGCAAACATAGAACTGATGATGCCTTGACTTATAGCTAGTTTTTCTCTAGGAAAATGCTCTCTTACGAGTCCAAAAGTAACCGGGAATACTGAAATTCCAATTCCCTGAAGAATTCTAGATATCAGTAACATGAGGAAATTTGAAGACAAAGGAGAAATGACAAGACCTATGGTGTAAATTGAAATAAGAATTATCATAATCTTCTTTTTTCCGTAAATGTCGGATAATTTTCCGCTTACTGGAGTCATGACGGCGCCAGCCACCAGATATGCACTTAGTATCCAGGATGAAGTATTATATGACAAATCAAATTCATCAATTAACTGGGGAAGCGCAGGAAGAAGCATAGTTTCTGTATACATCGATATTGTGGCAATAGAACTTAAAATTGCAAGAGTCATCCATATAGAATGATGATTAGTTTTTTTGTTAAACAAGGGGATCTTTTTTTTTGAATATAATAAATTCCCCAGATCAATATAATTGATTTTGCATTGAAATGTAGACTTTTATTTTGCAATAGGTCTAATTTCATCCATCTGTCAAAATGTAGATCCAAAATCTCATGGACTGATTATGGCTAGAGTTGTGAAACCTCAATCTAAGTTTTATTAGTCGGTTAATTCAAAGTGAGTCGATCCAGAATTTAATGTCATCCATTGACGAAATAAAGGCAAGATTAAAGAAAAACTGGTATCAATTTATTAATGAGAATAGTAAGAGATTCACGAAAAAGATAATCGATGGCTCTTCTCCGCCATCATTATTTGTCGGTGAATATGGTTATCCACATGTTAGAGTTGGTCCCATGGTACCTCCTTACCATGGGGACACTTCAATATTAGATAAACCTGAATTATGGTTAGGCAAGTCTATGGAGGAGATTGTAAATTATAGACTAAATCTTTTAAAGGGAACAATGATTCACAAAGTGAATAAAATTTCAGGTCGGTATATTGAATCATTACAAGATATGGCCCTGTCTAAAAGGGCAGTTGAGACCACTATGACATTAGAAAAAATTCCGTCACTGTTTCTAAATGATATGATTTTGAGCAACAGTAACCCTTCAGAAATACCAGTTATCTTTTCAGCTCCCGTGAAAGAATTTAAGATATTCCCATCCAATTCGGATGAAAAAATCGAAAAAAAATATTACGATGGTGATTTACTCGCTTCAGATGCAGTAGTAGAACTCTACGACAATAGTGTAGACATGACAAGCATTACAAAGGTCCTGAGCATGGGAATGCTCGGAAGAAGGAAAAATCGAAAACTAGTACCCACTAAATGGAGCATCACCGCGGCAGATGACATAGTTTCCACGCATTTATTAAAAAAAATAAAAAATAACACTATCTTGGATTCTTATCTTGTGTTCACCTTCAATCATCTAGCAAATTATTATTCCATAATTTTCATCCCTGATGATGTTTGGAATTTCGAAATGATTGAATCTTGGATTGATACTAATGGAAAGGTACACATAGGATCAGATTATGAATCCGGAAAGAACATTGATCATTATCCTTCAATTGCTGGAGCATATTTTGCGGCAAGATTGGCAGTTGCCGAATTCTTATTTAAGAAGAGAAGAATGGCCTCTGTTTTAATCCTAAGGGAAATCCACCCTGAGTACTTTGTGTCCCTTGGTGTCTGGCAAATTAGAGAGGGTATTAGAGAGAGTCTCAAACTGAAAGGAAAAAAATTTGAAACGTTTGATTCTGCATTAAAATATGGAATATCCAAGACTTCGTTATCAATCAGAGAATGGATTCAAAATAGTTCAATTATTAGGAACAGGAAACAGAAAAGGATATCCGATTATCTCAATTAGGCATATAGAAAAATTACCTAATGCTTGACAACTGATTATTCAAGTAAGACAAATATATGCTCACAGAGGATCAAGAAGATCACAGGCCCATTATTCAATGAGGATAAAGACTGCAATCTAGGGCAAGCAAATCAAATATTTCGGGCTCTTCTGACCAATCTGTTGATCCTTTGTCTTTACAATATCGACATCCATGAATTTTTGACATGTGTTTTCTGCCATTTTTTGTGAATCATTGAGATTGTTCATCATCGTAATTGAAATGTCTTTGCTATTTCCAAACGGATCTACTAAATCTGGATACTTGAGGACATTTTCTGATATAATTTGGCAGTTGATTATCTTATCACATTCTTTTTCATTAAGCCCTTCCATTGTACTTGGCTGTTCTATAGCATAAACTCTCGTGGTCATGCTATGGATTGAAACTAGCGTTAAGGTTATCATTATAAGTACTAGATATGTTGAATTCCTTGACAAGTGAACATGTGTACCTTGCACCATTTATTTGAATTTGGAAAAAATCATAATTAATAAACTTAGGTCAATTGAGTGTAAAAGAAAGTTATAGATGTATGTTATGTTAAAAGTATGTGTTATTCCCCGCATTCCCAGCCAGTTAATGGTTTGCTGGTTCAGTTTTTATCAAGATGTATATTTTTATTCACAATTAACGAAAAATACTTTCGTTCGTCGCTAAAATTGATTAACATAAAATGACCGATGAATATCAAAACAGTAGGAACTCTTTTTTGAAGGTGATCCATCC
>JARBAW010000146.1 GCA_029237505.1 Nitrososphaerales archaeon | reverse complement strand
GATCTCAGATGAAAAATTTCCTAGATTGCTTGTGGCAAGAAGGAATAGAGATGGAAAATTTATGGGAATCAAAGGCAAGGTGTTTGGACCCTTTGTGCATGGAAGCTCAAAATATCTAACAATAGGACTATTGAGGAAAATCTTCAAAATAAGAATTTGTAATACACTTCCGAAAAGGCCATGTCTTGAATATTTTATTAATAATTGTGATGCGCCGTGCATAAGTAACGTTACTCAATGTGAATATATGGATAATGTTCAATCATTAGAAAATATACTTAGCGGAAAAAAGAGCATCGAAGATTTTATTGAAAAGATGCAAAATGATATGATTGGTGCATCAAATAGTCTTGACTATGAAAAGGCGAAAGCAATTAGGGATACCGTGAGCAGACTTGAAAATCTAAGATCAAGGCAAAAAATTGAACATTCAATAAGTTCAAGATCCGAAGAGGAGTACATCGGAATAATGTATGATTTATTGCAATCTAAAGCACATATATTGATTCTAAGAAGGTATCGTGGAGTTATTAGGGATAGAAAAAAGTACCAATTTGATTTGATAGGCGACAATTCATTTTCCACTTTCTTGTCGCAGTATTATTACTCTAAATCAACAGTACCACGATTTATTTATGTCAATGAAGATCCAGGCTCAAAAGAGGCTCTTGAAAAATCCCTAGAAAGGATTGCATCTCACAAAGTGAATATAATTAGGTTGTCCAATAGAATGGACCTTGAAAGAAAGCAGTTGATGGATTTAGTTGTCAGGAATTTATCAAACTACGTCTCAAAAGGGTTTGAACCTGCCCTGTTTGATCTAAAAAAAGTACTCAATCTAAAATCACTTCCAAAAATTATTGACTGTTTTGATATCTCAAATCTTGGTCTGTCAATTGCAGTTGGTTCATGTGTTAGGTTTGTCAATGGAATTCCTGAGAAATCATTTTATAGAAAATTCAAAATAAGAACTATAAAGGATCAAAATGATTTTGCTATGATAGGTGAAATAGTAGGCCGCAGGTACGCAAAGGAAGACAAGATCAATTTACCAAATTTAGTATTAATCGACGGAGGAAAAGGTCAGCTTCATTCTGCAATTAACTCCCTAACAAAATTAGGTTTGAAAATCCCATGTATCTCTATTGCAAAGGAAAGAGAAGAAATATTCGTTGCAAATTCTCCGTTCCCCACAGTCATACCAAAGACCAACAAATCTCTAAAAATACTGCAATATCTGAGGGACGAGGCTCACAGGTTTGGACTTAATTATAATATAAAATTGCGTGAATTAAAATAGACTTACCTAACCTCTAACAGCTCCAAGTGTCAAACCTCTTATCATTTTCTTTTGGAAAAACAACATTAGTACTACCACGGGGATAAGTGCAATATTTATCCCTGCTGTCAGATAACCCCAGTCGATTCTATAAAGGGATATGAACTGATATAAGGCAACTTGAAAGACCATAGCATCAGGTCTATTTGAGAGAACGACAGGCAATACAAATTCGTTCCAGGAAAATCTAAACGATAAGATAGCTGCAATCAAAAATCCTGGCATGGAGATTGGTACTATGACATGCCAGAAGGCTCGTATCTTGGAGCAACCGTCGATAAGAGCTGCTTCTTCCAGTTCCTTTGGGATAGTTTCAAAATAGTTCTTTAGCAAAAATATGTTGAGAGGAATAATAAGAATTTGAAAGGTCAGTACCAATGCAAACAAAGAGTTGAGAAGCCCCACGTTAGCCAGCATTATGTATAAAGGAATGATATTAATGACAACAGGAATCATAAATAATCCCAATATTGTGCTGATAAGCAGGTTCTTTCCTCTAAAATCAAATCTCGCAAAAGCGTATCCACCAAGGGAGCTTACGGCCACACTCAGTCCAGTACTTGCCAAACTGACTACCAAACTGTTAAAAAGACTGATTATGAGTTTTGGATCTGTCAGTACAAAGATATAGTTATCTAAAGTAGGTTTGCCCGGCAGGAATTGTGGAGGAAAGCTAATTGCTTCGGGATTTGGTTTGAATGAAGTTGAAAGTACCCACAAAAGTGGTGCCAAAGTGATAAAGAGATAAGTTGCAATCACAAAATAAATCAAGCTCTTTTCTAACAGTAACATAAATTATTTGTCTTGACTCCTTAATAGTTTTATGTATGAATACGCCAACACCAAGTTCGTTACTATCAACAAAAATCCTACAGCAGCTCCTTTGGAGAGTAGTCCAAATTCAAATGCCTGCCTATACATGAACAAGGATGACGTGGTACTGGAAAAAAGTGGGCCGCCATTTGTCATGACTAGGATTAAATCAAAGAAATTCACCGACCACATTGTAATAAGTATAAGATTAATAATAACAAATGGTCTTAAAAGTGGCAGCGTTATGTAAATGAAACCTTTGATCTTCGTTGCGCCATCTATTCTTGCTGCTTCATAAACTACTGGATTAATTGAGAATAGTCCTGCAGTTAGGAATATTACGGTAAAAGGTGCTCCATGCCACATATTTGCTACTACTAGCGTCCATATTACTGTTCCTGGATCTGATAGCCAGGAAACAGGATCTAATCCCAATTGACCTAATCCATAGTTCATAATTCCAAAACTATCATTAAATATGAATTTAAAGGAAAAACCAGTTATCACTGCTGACACAGTCCATGGTATTATGAATAGTGCCCTGAGGGTATTTGACCCCCTGATTTGCTGATTCAATACTACTGCAAGTACCATTCCAACAAAAAACTGAAGAGCCACTGAACCGCCCACAAATATCAAACTCACAAAAAGTGACATGTGAAAATCACTGTCCCGTATTAGATTGGTGAAATTCTTTAGTCCAACATACTTCCAGTCACTGAGAATTGTAGTTAATGATACATCATGCAGAGACAGATACACGTT
>JARBAW010000145.1 GCA_029237505.1 Nitrososphaerales archaeon | reverse complement strand
TTGCAGAGCGATGGATATTAAAGTACGTATTATCAAAGCAAGTATTGAATGATTTACTGATTGGAATAGGAATAGAAATGCTAATTTTCCTAAACTGTCTTGAGAATCATGAATGAATTGAAGCTTTACAAAAATGCGACTTAAAAAATGACTTGATAACTTCTGGTGCTCCTTTTGATTGATATTTAATGTTATCTACATTAGTAAAAATGTTAAAACAAGAATTTAGAAAATCAAGTTTTATTTATTTGACTCAATTAAATAAATATTGGCGAAATGGATCACTAATAAAATAACCATTCTTTACGATTTTTCGCGGGTTTTTCACCAAGAAAATAATAATATATTATATAACCCTACATACAAATATTATTGATTCTTTTGACTCGAAATAATTTTCCCATGAAAGATTGGCATATTAAACACATGGAAAACACTGTTATCAAGCACGTTAAGGGTTTATCCCCAGACGCGACAAGATATCAGAAAAAGATGCATTACAAGTACGGAGGTATTGTAAAGATTTTACGATATATTGAATACGACAAGAAGCACGGAGTAACAAACGAGGATATTATTGCGATCTTGGAGAAACTTCGTTCCGACTCTTCTTATGAAGAAATTCGTAGTAGCGAAGGTTTCCTAGATAGACTAAAGGAAATTGAATCATCAGTTGCGAATACACCCGCAACGAAAATTCTAACATAATAGCCAACTAAATTGCATTAGTATGAATGACTTTCAACTTTATGTTCATGCAATGCTTTCCATGTTGTAAATGATGTGTTGCATTTTTCACAACTATATTTGATTTTTCTACCATAGACAAATTTGTTTATGTCAATTGAATCACGACCATCTTTATAGTCGTGTGATAAATTAAAGCGAAGAATTCTTCTAGATACTCTAACCAATGGTGACCGTTAATTGTTCATAAAACCAAACTAATTTAAACTAATCACACAGGTCGATAATTTTTTTTCTGGTAGAAATCTGACATCTGTATCAATACATAATACGAAATAATTAGATCGCATAGATACTAGAAGATCTTCAAAAACCCTTAATGCCCTGCGCAACAAGCACAGAGTAGCACCCAAGTCCACATTGTTCACATATAGGTTTCAGTCCCTTTGTATCAGAACTTCCAATACAACATGGTTGTTTGGTCCTCCCTTTGTGGTCTAAAGAAAGTATTGCCCAGGATGGACATTGAACTGGAATAGTACCATTGCCGCCCCAATTTCCCTTCATCAAAGCAATTTGTTTTTCTGTGTTGACTATGTAATTCGGATATTTCTTTCTGATTTCAATAATTTTATCAACCACTTCATTTCTTGTTTCCCCAAATGGTAACCACAATGGATCATCTTTAATAAATGGTGTATGAAATTGAAATCCAATCTTGTTGACTTTATCCTTCCATTCATAAATTAGATCTGTGACTGTTTGATAGTTCAGTGAATTTATCGTCATAGTTATCCAAATATCTTTCCAAGCTGGCTTGCCTTTCCGAGGTGGACCGGAAATGTAGTCCATAACAGTATCACGCGTCTTAGCGTAGGAACCTTGACCCCTAATGCTATCATGAACCTTTTCTGTCCCATCAAGTGATACCCAGTAAAAATACAAATCATTAAATCTTTTTAGTGGAAAAGTACCGTTTGTTACTACACAGACCCTACCTGGCATCTCTTGACAAAATACATCAATTACGTCAGGACGCATTGTTGGCTCGCCTCCTACGAGGGTAACACCAAAAAGACGCTGTTTTTTAAAAGTATTCCTTATAATCGATCGCCATTCTTCAGCACTTAGCTCATCATTTTCATTTTCTCTATTAAGCCACCAATAACAATGAGTACAGTGAAGATTGCAGACGTTTATTATGTCAGCCGATCCGTACAATGCCCTTTTCTTGTGAAATAACCTGATATCGATAATACTTTTAAAAAATGTCATATAAAGTGGAAATTCACGCATTAAGTCAGTTATACCGCGCCCATAAACAAGATCTACCATGGTTTCAAATACAAAAGATGATAATTAAAGGTAGCGCGCGATATGACAAGAAAAGATGATTGTCTTGTATTCATATTTGAGTAACGTGGAATCTTGCATGAAACTCAGGAAACAAGAAATCGCTATTGTCTCTAAAGACAATAGTAAACGCTTGAAAATCAAGAAATATATTAAGATAACCTGTAATGAAGCAAGATTTGTTAAACGTTGCTGTTATCATTAAACTAGAACCAGATTTTTCGGAAGGGAATGTGAGTTACAATTCTGATGGCACTCTAAACAGAGCCGAGACTAAAAATATTCTTGGTCCACATAGCGCAGTTGCATGCAATGCAGCGTTTTACTGCAAGGTACGATACGGAGCGCATGTTTCCGTTGGTACTATGGGACCACCCATTGCAGAATCTGCTCTAAAGCAAGCCCAAATACTGAGTGATGCGGAAGAACTCAATTTGTACAGTGATAGGATGTTCGCAGGTGCAGACACGCTTGCTACAGCTGAAGTATTAAAGAATGGGGTTGAAAAAATGTTCGGAGGTAACAAGAGTGATATTGTTTTTTCAGGACACAGAGCCTCTGACGGTGAAACTGGTCAAACAGGCCCGCAAACGGCATGGAAGTTGGGATACACATTTCTTGGGAATGTAATAGATTTTGAAATTGATTTAGACAGAAAAGCGGTAGTTGCAAAAAGAATGATTTCTCTCCAAGGGATGGATACAATCATTGAAGAAATTGAGTCGCCGCTGCCTGTCTTTATAACCATTGATCCATCGTACAAATCAAACTTCAATACCGTATCACAAAGATTAACAGCTAATAATTTTGGCAAAGAAGCTAGAAAACATTCAGAAAGCAGTGGACAATATTTGAAGGTTTATGACGGGAAGAAGCTAGAGCTCGATCCAAGAATGGTAGGACTCCCAGGGTCTCCAACTATTGTGTACAAGGTGGAAAAAATACCCCGTGCAAAAGCGAACCGCAAGGCAGAAATTGTGGATCCATCAAACCCGGATAATTTAGCTCAAGTCACTGAAAAAATAACGGAAATATCTAGAGGGTAAATGAAAATGTCTGGCACAACTGTGGAAGACAGTAATCCAAAAATCGATGAAAAATACAGACATATCTATGTTATAATCGAACATTTTGAAGGACATGTCGTGCCCGTTAGCTTGGAGATGCTGGGGGAAGCTAGAAGGCTGATGGATGATTTTAATCAAAAGTATGACTTAAAAGAGAAAGTTGTTGCGGTAGTTCTTGGAAGCAATGTTAGAGATCTATGCGAAGAGTTAGTGACTTACGGAGCAGATTGCGTGATATATGCTAATCATGAGGTATTAAAGTATCCTAGAAATGATATCGATACTAGGATAATAGCTCAGATTGCAAAAGACACGGAATTAATTAAGGAAATATCCCCAGAATATCAGAGCGCATTTGCAAGACCCAGATACATGTTTTTTGCGGCAGATAATACTGGCAGACATTTGTCTTCAACTGTGCTGGCTGAACTAGAATCAGGTTTAGCTTCAGATATCAATAAACTTGTTATTAGTGATCTTGAGATCAGACATGAACATAAAACAAAAGGTAAGACAATTAGATATGAAAAAATTTTGGAAATGTATCGTCCTGACTTTTCTGGTTTCTTGTGGACTACAATACTATGTCTTGATAACAAGAACCCAGAAATTCTTAGAGAATATCATCCACAGGGTTGCAGTATCATACCAGGTGCGTTCAAGCCGATCGAAAGAGATCGCTCAAGGAAAGGAAAAGTAATAGAATATTCTCCTGAAGGGTATCAAGATTCAAAGATAAAAATATTGAATAGAAAAGTGGTTAAAAAGACAGTTGATTATGACACTAGTAAGATAATAGTAAGCTTTGGACGTGGAATTAGAGAAAATCCTGAGAGAAATATAAAGATGATAGAGGAATTAGCGCAAACACTTGGAGCTGAAATCGGCATAACTTTACCGCTGTCCAAGAAGCCTTATCAATTGAGTCAAAATTTTGATTCAAAGTACATGATACCAGATAGGGTTATCGGTACAAGTGGTAGCAAGGTTGCACCGCGTCTTTATGTCGCCATAGGTTTGAGTGGAGCGGTTCAACATATTGCAGGGATGAAGGAGTCGGAGGTTGTAATATCCATCAACACCGATAAAAATTCACCCATAATAGATGAGTCAGATATCTTCATCAACGGAAGGCTCGAAGAAGTAGTTCCAGTCCTTACCGAACAACTAAAAAAGCAAACCAATATCATTTCTATGAGGAGTAACTAATTTGGAACAATTTGATGTTGCCATAATAGGTGGTGGTTCAGCAGGACTATCCGCATTAAAAAAGTTATCTGATCTCAATAAAAGTGCAATATTGATTGAAGCAGGTAATGGAATAGGAACCAAGAACGTATCTGGTGGGATCTTGTATTCTAAAAACGATTCCCAAGGAAAGATCTATAACGTGGAAGATGTTTTCGGTTCAGATTTTTCGGCCAATGCGCCAGTAGAGAGATTGATAAAGAGATATCTTCTTCACGCTACTTCTAAGAACAAAATTTTCACAATTGATATGACCCGACTTCATGATTACAAGACGAATTTTGCATATTCGGTTTTACTAAATAGATTAACCCCTTGGTTTGCAGAATTGGCAACAGAATCTGCAGAGAGGCACGGAGGCGGAATTGTCACAGGAGTACATGTTTCGGATATACAATGGATAGACAATAAGACAATTGTCAGCACTAATGAGTTAGAAGAATTCGAGGTAAAATCAATAATCGCTGCAGATGGTATTAATTCAGAAGTAGCCCAAATAACATCAGCTCGTGGTAAATTCACGCCAGAGGAAGTATATTTTGGGGTGAAAGTAATAATTAAACTCCCCGAAAAGATTATTGAGGAGAGATTCCATCTTGATTCCTCAGAAGGATCTGCACATCTATTTGCAGGTGATGTTACACTAAATCATATTGGCGGTGGCTTTCTGTATACAAACCGCGAGACTTTATCACTTGGAGCAGTATATCATTATAATTCACTACTTTCAAATCCAGTAACTCCCACGCAATTGATAGATGAACTAATCAAAAATCCTCTAATTAGTGAATATATCAAGGACGAAGTCACTTTGAGAAATGGCAACGATGGTCTTTCTAAAGAAGATCAACTCAAGATTCATCTTGGAGTTAGCAAATTGCTAAAAACATACAATGAATTAAGAGACAAATATTTTTCCAGTAACAATACAAAATTAGTTGAGTCTGGTAAATTCAAGAATTTAGACGAAGTCAAGTCAAAGATTGATAGCATCAAACATGACCTCAATGAAAAATTTGGAATTCAATTTGTCAATAATTACGTTGAACTAGAATATAGTGCGAAACTAATTCCAGATGGTAAAAGATGCATGATGAAAAGACCTTACTTCAAGAATATCCTGTTTATAGGGGATGCGGCAGGACGGGGGATCTTTATTGGGCCAAAAATTGAAGGTCTCAATGTCGGTATCGATGATGCAGTCAGAGCATCTATTGCCATCTCACGATCCATCGAAAGCAATAATTTTGACTCTGACTACTTGGGAAATTATTATGAATCACTTGTAAACGAAAGTCCATACACCAGGGAAATGAACAGTATAGATGAAAACTATTTGAATTTGTTTCTTGAATCAGTAGAAGATATCCCAATGGGAGTCATTGATCCCAGTTTATCCTTTGGTCTTCAATTCATCAAGAACAAATTCCTCCGTGGAATTTGCCTACGATTGGCTAATTCCTTTGGATCTAGAAGAGTTTTACCACTCATAGAATCAGAAAAAACATATGTGCAAATACCAATACGATTGGCCAACAAATTGGGCGATACTGTCCATTCCACATTTGTTCCCTCAATTCCAACTCTAGCAGACAGAATTGCAAATCTACAATACGATGATGACAGCGAATCACACATCATTGTTAATAACAAGAAGAGTGAGTTTATGAGAAAACTGATCCTACTTTGTCCTACTAAATGCTATAGTCTTGAAGGAAATGATGTTGTGTTACAACATGAAGGTTGTGTAGAATGTGGATCTTGTTCCATTGGAACTATCTGGAAACACCCTAAAGGTGAAAAAGGAATAAAGTATAGATACGGTTAGGAATCTGTTTTCCATTTTATGGAACAACCGATGGATGGATCAAAGTCTTTCTCCAATGTTTGTCCATTTAATATGCTCTTGACGTTGTTTTCCATTACGTGGACCTGTGGTGTCATCTCTGGTTCCAAGGCATCGTTTATTTTTCCATGAAATATGAGTTTTCTATTCTCATTAAACAAGAATGGGTCGGGAGTACAAACTGCTCCATACGATTTTGCAATCTGTTGTGTATCATCAATAAGATATGGAAAATTCAAGCTGTTTTCCTTGGAAAACTTGATCATGTTCTCAAAACCTTCATCTTGATATGCAGGATCATTACTGTTTATACCAACAATTTGTAGTTGTGTATTCGAAAATTTGTTCTGTAAATCAACTAGGTCACCTATGCGAGCTTTAACGTACGGACAGTGATTACAAATAAACACGATCAATAGGCACTTACTTTTGAAATCTTCAATTGAATGGAATTTGTCGTCAGTACCTTTAAGTTTGAAAGAAGGAGCGTTATCATTTTTCTTTAATGTCTGACTAGATAATGTCTTTGCCATATTGATAATTTTTAGATATGCCTAATAAATTGTTCAATTTTTTAGTAGTGTTGAAAAATCATCATGAACAAAGAATGCGATCATTTGGTACGAAATACCTCCACTACTTAGTCATTTAATATGCATAATAGATTTGCACTATCAAAAATTATGTTAGTTTCTTCTATTACAAACATATGATATTATCAGTAGAAAATGAATTAGTTCAAGGGAATAGCCATCTGGCAATAGATAAATATTAATACAATATCATTTGTTTCAAAATTATTTGGAGGCTGAAAACGTGATTAATCATATTAAAGACGAAACCTCGTTTGAAAAAATTTTAGTTGTAGGTTTGGGGCAACTGGGTCTTCCCGTCGCAAAGTACGTAAAGGATAAGGGTTTTGATGTTTATGGTTATGACAACAACCCACTTGTCATGGAAAACGCTGAGAAGCAATATGGAATAAAAAAACTAGACAATTTCAGAGATATTGATGTGTTTATGATATGCATATCCACCCACAGACAGGATGATATTTCATCTCCGCAGATTGACGGACTTATGGCTATTACAAGGAAAATAGCTAAAGAAGCAACTAACGGAAAGCTTGTATCTATAGAGAGTACTATTCCGAGAGGCACAACACGCAAGATGTTTGAAATACTAGAACATAGATTCCATGTGGTTCATGCACCACATAGGTGGTTTGCACTGGAAGAAGACGTTCATGGCGTAAATCAGCTTAGAGTAATTGGTGGGGTTTGTGACTGTTGTCTTCGAACAGGTATTAGATTTTACGACGGTGTCGATCATGCGAAAGAAAGACAAGATTTAGAGTACTACCGTGGCAAAAAATCATACAAGAGTCTTGGAATACCAATGTATTCAGTATCAACCGTTGAAATTGCGGAATTATGCAAAATAGTTGAAAATGCCGACAGATATATGCAAATTGCATTTGCCGAAGACCTGTATATGTTCTGTAAAGCAAATAGCATTTCATTCTCAGAATTGAGGGATGCAGTTAATACCAAATGGAATGTAAACATTTTAGAACCGAGAGATGGTATCGGAGGTCATTGTATTCCGAAAGATACACGAATGTTCCTGGAATCATCTGAAATCAAAAGTAAAATACTGATGGCTGCACAGGAAGTAGACAAGGATTACCGAAAATACATACAAGGAATGGTTAAAGACATTAACCAAGTAAACCACTAACCTTTTTGTTATTCAAAATTCAAATTATTGGTCGTTTTTTGACGAGCGATTTTTCAATCTAGTTATCAAGTGATCTAGATTACTACGAGTTCAAATTTAATTTAAATATTCATAATATTTGTGTATTAGCATGAGTTTTGATAAAGTTCGGAATACTCATAAAGAAATTCAGGACAAAGGTGAAAATACTATAGCTACCATTTATCTGAATTTTTCCTTTTATAAGGTGGATTCCAAATGGAGATGGCTAAACGATATCGGAAAGGATGAAGCAGCAAAAGAGTTTTCATCACTAATTGAAGTTGCCAATACTAAAATGAAGGTTAGAACTTACTCTACACTGGGTCTTAGAAAAGAATCAGACTTTATGATATGGAGCATTTCTGAGTCGTTAGAAAACATTCAGGTGCTAACCTCAAAGGTATACAGCACTGTGCTTGGAAAATATATTGAAGC
>JARBAW010000144.1 GCA_029237505.1 Nitrososphaerales archaeon | reverse complement strand
TTTTTGTTTTTGTTGCACCACCATTTGCTGCTTCAAGAATCATTGATACTATTTCGGTTCTACTTCTATATTTCATATTATTAAACTGATAAATTTACTATATTAACATGTTGACACAAAGGTCTAGAACAAGACGAAATCGTGTAGAGGGAAGTAACCTAATACTCTGACGCCAAAAACTGCATAATTTTAGGGAAAGATAAAAATCACTGAATAATGTTAGATTCTAACAGGACTTGACGTCAACCTTAGATCTTGTCTTTGCAATAGACGTCATAATCATTGCTTTTTCATATAATTCTATTGCCTCGTTACCGTATGCTTGAACTAAGTAATTATCACCATCAATTGATTTTATTTCTACACAGCAATAATTTAGTCCGTTACTTAATGCATAACCTTTTGGAGAAATTTTTACGATATCCTTATCGTCAGAGTGCATTAATTGTCCAAGTGCATCAATGCTGCTAGAACTCGTCAATCCGCACCTCCATTATGTTCCATTATGATAAAAAATGTGCAATGCAGCGTAATAAGACTTGTTTACTAGCTGATCAGTTATTGAAAAATAACTCTTTATCGAAGAGAATTTGAAATTATTTTTGCAATAAATGAGGATAGAAACTAGATATTTATCTTTTTAATCAGAACGCAATAGACCATACAGCAAAAAAATAATCATTACTTGAAAACTTATTTCCTAGACTTGATATATAATAGTAGACTTGAAAACTGAGAAGAATTCAAGATATATCTTAGCTTATTGTACTTTGGCTGGATTTTTGTCATCAATTGTAATATCTGGATTGTTATTTAGCTTAGATTTTATTTCAAAAACCCCTCCTGGTACCTTTTTTGCCGTCATAGGCTCATCTCTAGGATTCTATGATTCCAGTACTTCACCGTACATTGGTCTGCTGTTGCACTTTGCTACTGGTACTGTAGCTGGGAATTTGCTTGGTCAAGGTGGGATATTTTGGAATAGATTGATTCCAATAGGTCTAAAACGGGGTACAATTTTAGGAATCATAACTGGAATATCACTTTGGTTAGTCCTGTTTTTGCCATTGACAGCATATATTATTCAACCGAAATTAGAATTTTTCAACTTTTCTGCTCCAAATCAATATGTCTTTGTAATTGCCCAGCATTTTCAAGGCCTAAATATGGTTATAATAATAGGATCATTTTTCTTCCATATAGTTTATGGAATTATCTTGGGACTAATAGCGGGAAAACTAATCAAATTCGGATATTAAGTTAAATTCGTTAAATAATACCGTAGCTTTAGTGAATCGATCTGGGAACCTGGATCGTATTTCAAATTAGTAACAAACCGCAAAAAAACACATTTCTACGATGTAGACCATCTAAGCACAAAATATTCGAATTTTATATTTGGATCGGTGAAATTGATAACACTAGAATTCTAATTTTGGGTCCTTTTACTTTAATTATTATCTTGGTAGCGATGGTTGCATTCAAAGAACAACCCAACTATTATGAGATACATTTACTGACTTATATGCTACCAACATACTTGCGTTGTCTAGTGTATTAATAGTTGAACCAGATTGTCCACCCATAGCAGATTTAAAACCTTGTAGATTTGAAAAGATTCTGGATTTGAACACTTATTCATATCAGAATCAGCAATCTTTTGTTCTTTACTATCCACATAAACAACACGAGTACTATCTTTTAAAGAAGTTAAATTAAACGATTGAAGTTCTTTGTTTAAAACACCAAAGTCAATACTACTGGCCCATATTCCAACAATAGTAGAATTATCCTTCAAAGAATACACTGGAACTGCAATCTTTGCGGTACTAGCACCAGAAGCGGCTGCGGTCTTGTGAACATTTCCTAAATAGGTGTCATTTGTCTTGATTGCCCCTTGAAAATAATCTCTAAATGCAAAATTGTTTAAGGTGAGAGTCTTTTGTATGGAATAAGGCTCGAGGAAATATATGTCCCCATTTGGTAAAAGTAGGAAAATTTCATATAAATCATTATTGCTAGAAAGAATGTTTCTAACTACTTGTCTTTTTTCTATATCTGCGTATTGGGGAATTCCATGTAATGTGGTCAATGTTTGGTTAAGCAGGTGTGCATCGCGCACATCTTTTACCTGTGGCAATTTGCTTGTTATTTCAAGAATAGTACCTGCTTTTGAATTCGATTTTCAAGATTCTTTGCTAGGTATTTGTAGTTAGTGAAACATTATCTTGTGTCCTGTTTGATTTGGTTGTGTTATAATTTGTAATCGCCTCAGCCTGATCAGTAAGATGCTGAAAAAACATATGTTGTATGTTCACAATGCCGAAGTTCAATGAAAGAGTAATAAGAATGCCAACATAGACAAAGTAATAACGAATGACATATCATTAGCATGGATGTGCAGCATTTTTGTATTGCGAAGATAATTATCACAAATACTTAATAATTCTAAAGACTTTAAAGATTTGAGATTCTATGGCAGGAATTATGAAAAAAAATCTTAACACCGCACCTGATGAAATAAGAAAATTTGAAAAAGGCAAAGTAGACGTTGCTACTTTTGATGACGTCACTATCGGAAGAGCCGAATTTGAACCCGGTTGGAGTTGGGACAAATGTGTCAAGCCCATAGCAAAAACAAATAGTTGTGAAGCACCACACACCCAATATATTGTATCTGGAAGAATGAAAGTTCTCATGGATGATGGAACAGAAGAGGAATTTGGCCCGGGGGATGTTGGGGTTGTACCGCCAGGTCACAATGCCTGGGTAGTTGGGGACGAAAAATGTGTGGCAATTGATTTTACGGGTATGACAAAGTATGCAAAGCGATAATAGAACTTCAAAACTTCCTTTTTTTCAATTCAAATACGAAACCCTTGGTTTGCGAATGTGAGTCTAAAGGCGGTTTTCCTCGAAAAATTCTCGAGAATCGAAACCAAGATTCAATTTTATTGTTACCTACAATAGTATCAAAACATCGGGTTCGGTGGAACTGATAACGCTAGCACTCTAATTTTGGAACCCCATCTAAAGTAGTCGTCATTTATTCAACTCTAATTCAGAATTGACCAATAACAGGTGTTGGATTACGAAAGTGTAATCTAGAACTATTAATTTACATTCAATGGGCTGATAGGCAGGCGTGGAACTGGCAGACATCTTCTTCATAATAATTGGATTTTTATCAGAAATTATAGGGACAATGGCAGGCTTTGGCTCATCGACGTTATATCTTCCGCTAGCGTCCTATCTATTAGATTTCAAGACGGCTTTAGTCTTGGTAGCGATATTTCACTTTTTTGGAAATATAAGTAGAATCGCATTTTTCAGAAACGCTTTGGATAAAAGAATTTTACTGCTATTTGGGATACCTAGTTTTTTTCTCAGCTTAATTGGCGCTTCTCTAGTGGACAACCTGTCGCAAACTCTTCTCAAATTCATGTTAGGAGTATTCTTGATACTTATTTCTGCTATTTTCCTTCTCAGACCCAAACTTGCTTTTCCTGCAAATCCAAAATCACTTGTTCTAGGAGGTGGAATATCGGGTTTTATAGTAGGTCTAATCGGAACTGGTGGCGCTTTAAGGGCTTCATTTTTAACTGGATTGAAAATGGAGAAAGAAAAGTACATTGCTACTGCAGCCGTAATAGCTCTTGGGACTGATGCGACTAGAATTCCCTCCTACATCTCCGCAGGAATTCTATCCGAGCAATATTATTACCTTATTCCAATTCTATTTGCCATAGCTGCTGCTGGCTCGTATGTCGGCAAAAAAATAGTAACAAGAATAGACCAAAGTAAATACAAAAAGATGATATTGATAGCCATTATTCTTGCAAGCATCAAATTCATAATGGATGGTATTTCAGAGTTTCTTACCTAGGGAAATATTTTATCGAACTTGATATAGCAGTCCAATTCAGCTTTGATAAATTTTAATCAATTTACTAATGAAATGTTACGATAGTGGAGAAACCTTATTGCTATTCTGAACCCTATCGTAATGCAGCGAGCGAAAAAACATGCAGTGTGTTCATGCCGTATATATTCTAGTTTGAGTTTATTATTGTATCCTTGAATATCGATATACTTAGAAAAGACATAGATGAAGGAAAGTTAGTAGCAATAGGAGTTATCGGAGGACTCGCTATACTTGTTTTATTCTTCGTATTCATTAGTGGAGGTGTCGTTAGACATGTACCTATTACTTGGAAGGAAAAAATCGAAACTACCATAGCATTTAGAATGATTAATGGAAAATTGAATGTCGTTGGGCTTGTGGGAAATAGCGGAATTAATCCTACTTTATTAATGAGAACAAAAGACTTTGCGATGGTTTTGACTATTATAAATCAAGATAAGACTCCCCATATGCTCTATATCGATGGTTTGGATGTTAATTCAAAAATTATAAAGCCAGGAGAAAACCAAACAATAACATTCTACTCACCCTCAGAGGGTACATACAAGTACTATGACCGATTATCTTCATTAACTGAACCCATAGGACAGATAAAGGCTGTTAAGGTAACACCATTTGAATAATTCACATCAACATTTTGTTCCGTCCGTTACTACTCTTCAATGATTGTAGGTGCACTGCATCGCAGTATACACTCAATACAAATAAATAAATTTGCAAGATTTATACGCAATGGCTAAAGACCCCGTCTGCGGAATGGTCGTCGATGATAAAACAGCACTGCAAGGCACTATCGAGGGCAGACAGTTTTATTTCTGCAGTTCAAGCTGCATGAAAACTTTCGCTAATCCTGAAAAAGAACTTTCAAAACTGAAAAAAAGAATGTACGTAGCTGCCACAGGAGCATTAATTTTGGCTATTATTCGTGGCGCACTTTATTTGGGACTGGCATTCGGAGCTGTTGCTATAACGTGGGCACCGATTCCTAACATTCCGTATTTAACATGGGGTCTGTTACTTTTCATTATCGTTACACCAGTGCAGTTCATTGGCGGATGGACTTTTTATGTAGGTGCGTATGAAGCCATCAAGAAAAGAACGGCAAACATGGACTTGCTCATTGCGGTAGGCACTCTAGCTGCTTACCTATACAGCGCCGTGGTGCTCTTCTTCCCAGGCCTGTTTCCAGTCAATCAGAGAGATGTATATTTCGAAGTCTCTGCAGTAATCATTGCTTTTGTTCTTTTGGGCAAATATATGGAAGAGGCAATTAAAAAGAGAAGCTCGGCTTCTGTCAGAAAGCTACTAGATTTGAGACCTTCGATGGCCAGAGTCGAGCGCAACGGTGTAGAGTCAGAAATTCAAGCAAAAGATGTTGTCGTAAATGATACTCTTGTAGTTAAACCAGGTGAAAAGATTCCAACTGATGGAGT
>JARBAW010000143.1 GCA_029237505.1 Nitrososphaerales archaeon | reverse complement strand
GTATATCTCATTGATTATCGCTCTTGCATTTGCCTTTGCACTGGATACATTACTACCAGTGAAATACTTTACTGTTCAAAGTATTTTTGGAGTATCATTACTTTACCTAGTGACGTTATTTATCCTATTAATGATGGGATTGTATGCTTTACGTCAGAATTTGTACAAACTCCGAAATTCATTTGCGATTGGCCCATTTGTATCTCGAATCAAAAGTGTCAACTGGAGTGGTAGGACAAAATTGATTCCAAAAATGATTTTTGTAGGTATTACAATCTATCTGTGTCTGTTATGTTTTATTGTATGGGATGAACTTCCATCGAATTTTGTAGACGTTCACACCCAGAAGTATAACACTCCGTGGTACATGTATCCAATGCGTTTAGGAGTGGTAGGTCTTATTGGATTAGCATCAATACTTTCATATGTATTCAAAAGATACGAGAAGGAAGTATTTGTTTTTGGAATATTAATTATTATTGCGCTTCTAGCAGGTCCGTATTATAATGAACAACGATTTAACAAGTATATAATGGCGGGAATGATCGGTTTTGCCGCCATCCTAATATTTCGGGTACTAGGATTCTTGTCGGGAAGAAAACCAATTCTAAATGGCGTCATTGTGTCGGTAATAGTTGTTTCTGCCAGTCTGTCAACGCTAATGTACGTAGGTTATAATGCACTAGTAATACAAACTCAAGATTATACACTTGCACTGGATAGACGTAACTTTCCCTCACAAGAGGAACTTCACATGTATGATATATTGCGATCAAAAATTCAATTAGGTCCTGACCCAAATAATATTGCAGGCCTCGCAAATGAATATAATCTGCGTGAAGGGAGCATAATGTCCAAACTTCATGCATTTACAGGTTTACCATATATGAAGATAGCTCAAACTGAATACTTACTAAATGCCTCATCGATTGACTCATTTTATCATCTTTTGTGGAATACAAACACCAAATTCCTGGTAATACCTACTAGCAGTATCAATAACCAAACACTTGGGAATCTAATGAAATTTTCTTTGTATAATTTCCAGCAAGTTTATCATGATGATAACTATATTGTTCTGGGAATTCCATCTCTTCGAGGTCCGTCTACTATGCCGCAAGGTGAAGTAGCTATCATTTACAAGGAAGACACATCGTTCTTATCAACAGTACAAAACAAAACGCAGGTTAATGTTAATAATGCCACTTTTAATCTCGAAAGAAATGATATGAAGTTTATCCGGATTAATAATGACAAACAAAGTGAAAATGATAATAACATTACATTCTATGGATATAAGAAGAATGGTGGAAAAACAATATGGTCAAAAGAATTTGGTAATAATGGAATAAACTATTTGGAGTTCAAATTTAGAATAAACGGAGAGAACAAGACTGGGAAAGATTTAGCAGGAATAAGATGGGTTGAGGGAAATAAAACTTACTTTCTTGCGCTAATGGATAAAGGATTAGAATTAAGACAACAGGTGTTAAAGGACGGCGACTACATACTATTATCTCAGAATTCTGAAATAAAAAAGAATGATTGGATATGGTATTCCATAAAAATTGAAAGCCTTGAAAATTCTGTTAAGGTATATGTTGATAACATGTTGAAAATGAGTATTCAAAAGGACACATCTGTAAACCCATCTATTTCAAAATTAGGAATTTTTTCAGAGAATAATGCGATTCAAATTGAACCCATAATAACGGGACATACAGATACATCTAGAGAATATTACGATAGAGGAATAACATATGCAAAATACTATCCTGTCAGCTCACTAGCACTTTCAAACAGCAGTTTTAGCACTTTTATCGAAGATGATTTGTCAGCATTATCAAAAAAAATAGTCATACTGCCATTTGATCCGGAATACTTGAGTGATACTAAATTTAGAGCCTATATGGATTATGTCACATCGGGAGGCACCTTGATTGTCATTAACTCTGACAATTCCACCGGCAAATTTGCTAAATTCTTATCAATAAACAATACTGCCAACGATAACGAGAAATTCACCGCTCTAGTTAAAGGAAAGCATCATAATGCTTTTCTGAACATCAGTGGTTTGGTAAAAGGCATCACAGTCAATGCATCTTCTGATTTGAATGTTGTTGCCTCTTATTTTGATGAGGAAACTAAACACAGCAGTCCATTTGTAGTTGAGAGAAATCTTACCAATAACGGTCACATATTGTATGTTAACGCCAAAGGATATTTTGATGCAATTTACGATAATCCAACAAGATATTTCTCATCTCTAAGCAATTTCTCAGAATTGTTGGTTCCAAGTGATGATCAATCAGTGAGACCAGTTCCACGTACTTCAGAACCTGTCAAGCGGTTTATAGGTGACGTAGAAATGTCAGGTAAAATATCCATAAATGGGTCTTCATTTTCCCTAAGTAATGATTCAATCACGCCACACAGACTTAATGTTGAAAGAATTTCCATATCAGATAGACATGGAAACGTGAATACCTACTCTCTCAACCAGGACATAACAAAATTAGAGATTTCTGGCCAATACAAAGTAATCATTAATTCAACTGGATCAATGATCTTACCCCAGACCTTATCGAACAATGACTATTTACAAATTGCACTGCCAAGTAAATTTGACATGATCATAAAGGCACCTGATAACGGTAATAAATATAATCAGGCCAAGATTTTGATATCCAACGATTTGTCAAATAATACTATTGTGATAGATACTGAATCTACAATTCTATTCAACAGGGTTACTGTAAAAAGCCCTCTAACTTCGATTCCAGTAATAGTAAAGAACCCAGTAATTATTCTTCAAGGAGATTTAAAATTCGAAAAAACAAACTTTTACGGGGAACTGAATTATCCGCCGTTGGAGATATCAGGAAATGCAACTGCCAGATTTGACTTTATCGATGATTTTAACGAACCTTATCGAAAGGGAACACGGACTCAACATATAAGCTATCTCGAATCCATAGAAAGTACTGGAGAGCGAAAACAGACAAAGCAAGAGATCAAGATTCCGGGCGACATATCTTCAGATGTCAGAAAGCGAGGACTCGACGTTCCTATACAAAGTATCATATTTAGTTCAAGCAATATTGTCCTCATCGTAACAACAATAATAGGTATTGCATTTACGACTTGGCTGATTCGTAAAACGCACTTCTATAAATGACAACATTATTTGAAATATCAATTTTAGTTATTTTTTAAATAACTGCTATTTCAGGCCGATTCAAAATTGAGTATATTGGAATCATTTCAACTATCACTATTTTGTAACGCATTCTATGTATCAGACCTGTGGAGTTAAAATTTGAAGCAACTTGTTTTTCGTTTTTTTTCGTGTGCAATAATAATTGAATCTGGTATTTATGATGCACTTTTTTCAAAAGCTGACCACAAAATATTACTTGTTCGCTGAGTGGCAGTCCCGTGAATTAAATCCGGAGAAAATTCAAGAATAGGCTATATATGAGAATCATACAAAATTCTCCGAAGACATGAAGACAGTCTTGGTCACAGGTGCTGGAGGCTTTATTGGCCGTAATTTAGTTAACTTATTGTTGAGCGATAAGAATTATGAGCTAATTCTCACAGATAGAAATCTTCCAAGAGATTATCTTACTGAAATAAACGAAACTCAGAATCATAGAATAGCATGTTATAACCTAGATATAATGAATAAGGAATCTGCGTTTGATATATTCAGTAAGCATGACATAGATACTTGTGTTCATCTGGCTGCCCTGGTAAATGTTGAGGATTCTATAAAATATCCTGACAAGACTATGGATGTGAATGTAAAAGGTACAATCAATATTCTTGATGCCTCCGCCAAGAATCAAGTTGAAAATTTCGTTTTTGCATCATCAGCCGCAGTTTATGGCCATCCTGTGAAAATTCCCATAAATGAAAAGCACCAATTAAAGCCGATATCACCGTACGGAGTAAGCAAACTACTTGCTGAAAAGCATGTTTCATCATATATGAACTCAAAACAGATTCGAAACACCATTTCACTTAGAATTTTTAATGCTTATGGAGATATACAATTTGGTAACGTGAGCGTAATAGCAAAATTTGCCAAAAGACTTTCTTTGGGTCTTCCTCCTGTTATTTACGGTACTGGATCACAGAAACGTGAT
>JARBAW010000142.1 GCA_029237505.1 Nitrososphaerales archaeon | reverse complement strand
GATCCAAGACTCGGTTCTTTACGCTAAATTAAAGAAGAGTGTCGAATTATGAAAGCCTATCTCTTCGGCATATTCCAATAAGACTATTAAAAGCAGGGAACCAATACGTGGTAACAGGATAGCAAATAAATGATTTACTTTTACTTGTTGATTATCCTGGAATCAAGATAACTATGAAAATTCTTTCCACATAGACACGAAGTTTCAAAAGTTGCATCTTTTTTGTCATATACTTCAGTCTCTGAAAAATAAGAAGCAATAGAACCGCAATCTGAGCACTTAAAATAATGTTTGTATTTCAAATCTCTTCTAGATTGAAGGGAGACATTTTTATCACTTACTATCGTCTTCTAAGTAGCCTGAGAAATAAGTAACTCGTAATTATCGGGGATAGCAATAAGACAACCTAATCAAAATCGAGTGAGCTTAAGATTTTCCATAAGTTCTCTTTTAAAGTGCAATAAATCTCGATTTCAATCAGGGGAATGGTCGCACGGGTTAATTCGAATGTGCCAATTGTGAATTTTGTATTATAGCTAACATTGTTAATTAATTACTTTCCTAGCTTTTCATTGTCAAGTTCATCCCTAACACGCTCTAGGTTATCTAGATTAAATCATGTAAACAATGTAGAAAACTCCTTGGAAAAAGAAATCTATGGAAAAGAAAGTTAATTTCCATTTAGTATCAATAAACTCATTAGGCTGGCAAGCTTGCTAGAAAAATCCGTAACCTGCAAGTGGACATCCAAATCCGCTACAAAAGTAGTAACATTCTTTAGGCTGATGATTTGTGTCGCAACTCACCGAATGATAAAAACTTTCTGGTTCAGGAGGAACCAGGTGTCAACTCTGAATCGAAAACATACTATTAAAGAATTAGTATAAACCTGTTAAATAACTTGCAGCTCATGTACTGCTAACATGACGAGAAATCGTGACGAATCAAAAGATCCGATGTCCCCTGAAAAAATAGCTGAACACGAACCAACAGCAGTAAAGAGAGACCCAAACGACCAGGAAATCGCTGAAGGTGGAAACACAGGCGCTGATACTCCTGAAGCAAGGGAAAAGCTTAGAAAAAGTGGAATGACAAAGCTATAAGCACCCCATTCGAATTTTTTTTGTTTAATTTGTTTACGCCTTTTCAAATTAAACCCGGCGTCATGACAAGACTATTTCATACATACGAAATAATAAATCATAAACAAGTTAAATCTTTATGAAGGCTTAAATTCCGTAAGATGTGCTAGAATATCATGTA
This sequence comes from Nitrososphaerales archaeon, assembly GCA_029237505.1. Classification (GTDB taxonomy): domain Archaea; phylum Thermoproteota; class Nitrososphaeria; order Nitrososphaerales; family Nitrososphaeraceae; genus TA-21. Next base: position 875 of record JARBAW010000142.1, on the reverse strand, counting down.
TGCAAAAGACAAATGCAGCGTTTGCGGAAACTATACCTATATCATTGCAAAGGTTACCAGTGTTCCGGATATTCTCTATTGTAAGAATTGTAGCGATGCAGAAATTGAGCGTCTTGAGAAAAATTTTATTCTTATGAAGTTTGTTTGCATTAGATGCGGATCCACAAACATAGTAAAGGAAGATCTAAGGGTCGGAATAAACGAGGATGTTATCAATTCATTCAACGGAATTGTAATCGGAGTGTACGCAGTTGCTCGTTTGGCATGTATTGATTGTAAAAACGTATTTCATGTTAATTTTTTAGACAATGGCCCTAGAACCAAATAGCGCCTCTTTCTGCCAGATATCAAAATCTAACGATAAACTATTACAGCCTCGCCCGGATAGCAACAATCTATAAAGCCACTAATATCGACCGAGCAGCGGTAAAACCAACCAAAACATGCCCCGGCTGCCAATTCCACATTAAATGAGTAGCCCTGCCTCAATAGTTTTATTAAAATTCTTTCGAATTATAACTCCCTATTTTTTGACGAGGGCTGAGTACTTATGAACAACAAATTATAAATTAATTACAAGTTTACGATAAAGTCAAAACCTTGTTTATAAGTAACGCATAAGTAATAATATTCATGACAGATATAAATTCTTCAACAGAAGTCAATGCTGGAGGTTACCTTGCAGTTTTCTTTTACAGAGTTCCAAAAAAGAACCTCAACACTATCTCACAAAATCTTAAGAAGTTTATTCCATGGTTTATAAGCAATGGAGTCAGATTAGAATACTATAACCTTTCCGGAAAAGATACCCAAGAAATAATAGATTCTGCAAATTCGTCTGGAATGAATATGATGGTAAATATTACCAAAACCCT
>JARBAW010000024.1 GCA_029237505.1 Nitrososphaerales archaeon | reverse complement strand
TCCGTTAGCTGGTAATGATATTGTTTGATTTGAAATTCCATTTGTTGCAATATTGTTATTTTTGCTAACTATTTCCTCGCCGCTGCCCGTTTTCACAGACAGATCATAATTCACATCAGCGTTCAGTCTATTACCACTAAGGGCATCACTGAAATTAAGTCTGAGAGCATTTTCACCTATAACTGGAGGATTTGGATTCCATAATAGCGATGCGTGAATTCCTCCTGTATCTGTTACTACATCCTCTGATGTCTTTTGTGATTGGTTTGCCTCTGGACGAATAGTAAATTTCATTGAGTCATTACTAATTCCTAGTACTGCATTATTCTCTGCCAATTTTATTATGTCATTTTTGTTCAAAAGAAAGTGGATTATCAACGCCTTTTCTGAAGTAAAAGGGTCAATAGCTAATGATCGTCCGACCACTGGTTGTCCATTCACAGTCCCACTGAATATGGTAGAATTTGAAAATTCGCTGAAGGATTTTGGGAATTTAATTTCTTCATGAACAAAAATATTCTGTGATTTTATTCTGGAAACGTTCCAATTAAATGGCATAACCCATTTTGCTTCCAGGTCTTTAGGTTCAAAAGTAAAGTTTTGAATTCTATCATAGTAAGAAATTAGCGTACTATTATAGTTTTGATTTCCATAAGTTAGATTTGAAGTGGAGACGTCACCAATACTAAGATAAGAATCAAATCTTGGAGCGTTTTCAGGCACGAAAATATTCCTAACATTATCAATCCCAAATATTTCTATGCCAAAATGGTACAAGCCTCCTTGAGATAGTACTGGACCAGAAATTGTCAATTGTCCTGTTTCACTAGTCCATCCACCCAAAAATGGTTCTGTACTTCCATAGACCTTTATAGGACCATCCCCGGGTTCAATTTTCAGTGTTAAAGGTCCAACTTTAGAATAAAACAATTCACGAAGGAGCAATTTATCACCCTTGGTGATGGTCAAAAAATAGTTAACATTTGTTATATTATTACCAGTCTTTGCATCAAATAGCCTCAATTGAAAGAAAGCATTTTGCAAAGTATCTGACGTCAATATGGGTGGGCTAATCTTCGTGTAGAGGCTTGCCTCCCTATCACCGACGGTAGCTGGCGGTAAGCTTTCCTCGAATAAACCATCTGCAACTGCTTCCTGGAAATTTGGAATTAGAATAGCGCCTGTTACGAATAGAAAGGAGAGAATTATTATGAAATATCTATCCATATTTAGTCTAGAAAATAATTGGTAATTTATATTATTTAGACACTCAATTGGATCATACGTAGTTTAGTTAATAATTTAAATGCAGTTTCATGTCGTGTATCATCCTATGCTATCAGTTTGTCACAATTTGACAGTCATGATTTCTTCTCTATTGATTTCGGTCGTCTGTATATCGTTTAACTCAAGTTCCAGTAATAACGTATATGGCGCAGAGCTTGGTGATGGGCATAACATGCCTATGGTTAGTCTGGGGGATCGAAATGCAATGCTAGATTTTAATTCAGCTCAATTACCCGCAACCAAGAATGTGCAACTGAATTTTACTTTGATAGATAACAAAACTGGGAATAACATACAACATACAACATACCTCGTAACTATATCTAATGAAAGTCAAAGACTTTTTACCGAGACGGTACATAGCCATGATGGACATATATTAATGGAGTTTGTTCCATCCACAACAGAGCCCTACAAGATTAATGCAAATTTTGATACACTCTCAGCCAGCTATGTCGCCGATTACAGTGGTCCGATTAAGGTTACAGGCAATATCTTCTCGCCTGGCAATTATACGGTATCTCTTGAAGTAACGGGGGTAGATTTTGATAACTTATTCCTCCCTGCCCCCATTAAATTTGAATTCCCAATTTCTGTAAGCAGTTAGCACCGCTAGTCAGAGTTTTAATTTTGTCAAAATTGAGAGCTTCGTTAGAAAAATTTTTCTATCCATTGTGAATACTTTATGTTGTGACCATAAAAGCATCAATGTCATTTTCTGATATTGATTATGATCTTTTTAATACTATACTTGAGTGCTGTAAGAAAAATGCTGATATTAAATATGCTGACAGGCAAAGACACAACATAGTAGGTAGGTCTGTGTTCGGAACTCAAAACCAATCTGGAATCAATTTTCAAATTGTTCTTAAAGAAAATCCAACGGAAGTTGAGATATATGATTATTCAAAACGAGGACTCGATAGAAAGTTTGCTGACAGCCTTTTCAATTTGCTTTTACCAATTGTCGGAGAAGATGCCGACATAAAGTTTGAGGATCAAGATGATTGTGCTTTATGTAAGAAAAAATTCAAACTAGGTCTTTCAAGATTTATCCCATCTATTGGTTGGTCAACCCATAGCGAATTATGTGAATCATGTTACTCACTATTATCGGGTCATGAAAAGAATTACTGTTGTATCTGCCAAAAAAAACTAGGCATTCGAAAATACTCTGCAAGAATTAATTGGAATCGTAATCTCATGTTGTGTAAGGAATGTTATCTTATTCGAAGACCTCAGGTGCAAGAGAAAATTACGGCAATGGGAGATACCGAATCTCTTCAAATTTTGAAATCCAAGTCAAGCACCTTAACCCGCTCCAACGTTTTGAATAAACCTGTAATTATTGGTACTGAAGATCCACTGCACATACTCAAGATGAGGTTTGCTAAGGGTGAAATAAGTAAAGAAGAATATCAAGAAATGAGGAGGCTTTTGAGGGATGAATGACTTGTGCGCATTTCATAAAATTTATTGATAGAATGTGTAGCATTAAAGCTTAAAACATATTCTATTCTGTTGTAGCGCACTTTTTTCAAATAATTTCCTTCATCTCTTGATTCAATTAAAAAATGTACAGAATGTTTGGATTAGTGATATAATTTCAACAAAATTATAATCTAAATTAAAATATTTTATTCTTATCTCAGAATAATATTTATAGTGGAAAACTTTACAATCCGCTAATGAATCGTAGTTTACTACTGGCAAGCTCACTGATAGCTAGTTTCTTGCTTGCAAGCAGTATTGCTTTTGTTCCGTATTTTTCAGCGAACAATGTGGTACATGCGCAGGAAACAGAGAATCAAAATCAAGGTGAGGTCAAACACGTAACTTTAATCGCCTCAGAAAAACAAGTGCAAGTTGCTCCTGATAATGCATTGCATCCAGGAGGAATAATGTACAATGCGATGGTATTCAATGGTACTATTCCAGGACCAGTTATATCAATCGATCAAGGCGATACACTAAACATCACACTAAAGAATGAAGGACAGACTATACACAGTCTTGACTTTCATGCAGGATTTGGTCCAGGTAAAGCATTATCTGGCAGTGTGAAACCAGGCGAATCAAAGACATGGTCACTAACAGGAGAATTCCCAGGTGTATTCTTATATCACTGTGGTGCTGATGGTCTTAACGGAATATGGGAACATATTTCTAACGGAATGTATGGTGGCATTGTTGTTCACCCACCAAATGAAAAACCAGCCAAAGAATTCTACATGGTATTTAGCGAGTTGTATAACACAGCTGACAAAGGTCCATTCGTAGGTAGCAATGGAACAGCAGGATCATTTGACATTGGCAAACTAATATCAGACAATCCAGACTTGGTACTGACAAATGGTATGTCTCACAAATACGTACCAGCAGTTGGTGAAGTAAACAAACTAGAACTTAACAAGGACGCAGAAATATTCAAGGTAAAACCAGGTGAATTGACTCGTTGGTATATAGTTAATGCAGGACCAAACGATGGTGTTTCATTCCACTTTATTAGCGGAATGATCACTGTAAGAGATGGTACAAACCAGGCAAACAATGACTATGGAACACAGGACATTAATGATGAAACATGGTGGATTACTCCTGCCTCAGGCTCGGTAATCGAATCAACATTCCCAGACCCTGGTGTATATGTAGGCGTTGACCACGCAATGAAGGATGTTGTAAAAGGCGGTGCATTTGCAGTACTGGCAATGGAGAACTCGACAGCAACTGATCATCCACAAGGAACATGTGTAGCAGCAGCAGGTGAAGGCGTAGTATGTGCACCAGCAGCAGAAGCGGAAGGT
>JARBAW010000141.1 GCA_029237505.1 Nitrososphaerales archaeon | reverse complement strand
GCGATACAATGTATAAAGAATTCTCTGAGTCACATCAAACGAAAATGATCCAATGTTTCCTTCCACTGCCACGTATACTTTTAATGGTTTCTCCTATATGAAATTTCCTTATATTACCTTGATTAATTACTTTTCTCTTATTAGGAGCAATATATTGAAAAAATAGGCATCTACTCAAGAGATTGGCAAGAGATCGGCAAGAATCTTTGTAATGGTAATTATGCTTTTGTAATTAACATGGAATAACATGGAAACTCTAATGAGCACTACAAAGCGGATGTCCTAGTGATGTCTTACTGATTATAGTATCAATTATTCATGAAAAAATACAATTATATCACAATTCCGTATGATATCGGGATTTAAACTCTTGAAATAATGTGTGCTTGATGTTCTCTACAAGGTTTTTAACTTCATAAACATCATTCAATTCATTTAATTTTTCCGATTTAATTCCAAGTGATTCCAATTCAGATATCCAAGGTACAAGGGATTTAGGAATATCCGAAGTGTTGTTATAAAATTTCATCAATATCTACAGATCGTTTGCACTTTATAATAAGATAATGTCGAAGATATCTTTAGCTTTCAAGAATAGCCAATTCCGACGATCTGAGATTTACTAGGTTGATATAAGAAAAACTATTTGAGTACTCTAGAATTTTCAGATATTTTGAGTAATTTTAATAATGATTAGCACACAGATGCAACTCACTATTCATTATGATATTCTAAGTCAATGCCCACTGACAAATGGATAATTAATAATTATCGATTATTTGATAAGTATTGATAATCAAAATATTTAATTATAAATTAGAAAATTTCATTTGAGTTTGTTACTTGTACCAAAAGTCTTATAGTTTTGAAGTCTTTTTGATTACTATGGAGTTCTCAAATTTAGCTCATGCACTTATCTGCTCAATGTTACTGATATTTTTCATTTTACCAGAACGTAATATAACATTCCAAAATCTTGTATCAGGAAGTAAGGAAGAAGTACTTGGTCCCTTAAATTATTGTTTTAATTTCAAATGGGGCTCTGAAGGTTCACTTGACGGGAAGTTCTTACGCCCACATGACGTAAATTTTGATTCAAAAGGAAACGTTTACGTTAGTGATAGAGATCGAAATGACATTCAAAAGTTCACTCCAAACGGAACTTTCCTCATGAAGTGGGGATCCGAGGGGAATAAGGCAGGACAATTCAATGTTCCTTACAGTATTGAAGTGGATCCATTAGATAATATTTATGTAGTCGATAGAGGTAATGATAGAATTCAAAAATTTAGTGAAAATGGTACTTTTATTAAACAATGGGATAGACCTGAAAAAATGAATGGAACTGATCAGGAGTTTGGAAGTCCAGAAGATATGGTGATAAATCAAAAGACAGGAGTCATATACATTACTGATACAGGTAATGAGCGTGTCATTAAATTGGATAGTAATTTCTCATATATATCGCACTGGGGTTCGGTTGACAGTAAAGCAAGTAATGAAACAGGCAAATTTAATCATCCGCATGGAATAGATGTCGATTCGAACGGATATGTTTATGTAAATGAATTGGAAAACCCCAGAATTCAGAAATTTGATGAAAACGGTACTTTTATTAAACAATGGGGTTCCGAAGGTAAAGGAAATGGAGAATTTACACCACTATTAGAGCATCTGGAGGTAGATTCCAAACAAGATATGATATTTATGGTCGATGGAGCACTTAATCCAAGAATTCAAGTTTTTGATACCGATGGTAATTTTACCACTTCTTTCGGAACTAGTGGAAGTGGAGAGGGTCAATTCTCAAAACCCGAACATGTTAATATTGATTCATCAGGCAATGTTTATGTTGTAGATAGGGGTAATCAACGAATGCAAGTATTTTCTCGATGCTAGTGCTAACACTTCAACAAGTGTGACCAAACATGTTTCTATTTCAGTAGGAAGTAAACATGAACTCCTATTCTGATTGTTGAACATAAGATGTCATGCTTCAATGCAATTTGTGCCCCCATGTAAAATATCGAATCAAGATTTCAAGATTTAGAAAGGCGGCAAGTATTTCCCAATTGTATAGATAAAAAGGACTATTCTCGTACTGTAATTGGTAGAGACTATTTCCACTGCCCAAAAACTAGATATACTAGAGCTATTGTGTCAAATCATGTATTTGATTTCAATCACGCTTTCAATCATCTTTGTGTGTAGCCTGTATTTGGTTACATATTTACCCGCACAGGGCCAAAATGCAACAAACCCCGTACCTGTGATCGCGGACCCCAATTTGAAGGTTGAATTGGTCGCCCGGCATTTTGATTTCCCTACTGCTATTGATTTCTTAGGAAATGATGATCTACTAATAGTTGAAAAAAACACTGGAAACGTATATGAAGTAATTAATGGTAACGTTACGGGACCGTTACTTCACATTGACGTGTCTGTCAAAGATGAGCGCGGTTTATTGGGTGTTGCTTCATTAGGAAATACAATTAGTAGTTCCCAAGGAAATCTGCCTGTTTTTCTTTACCATACACAATGCATAAAAGATAAAGCTGCTGATACGCAGAATTGTGAAAATCAGATATCAAGATACGAGTTAGATAGAAAAAATAATACTCTCACAAATCCCAAAGTGATCGTCTCCTTACCAGGCTTACCGGGACCAAGTCATAATGGAGGAAAACTTTTGATGGATAAGGAGGGGAATCTCCTTGTTACTGTGGGAGATTTACAATCAACAAAATTCAATCAAAACATGACAGGCTATGATACAAAAGCACAAAATATTTTGAATGGAACTTCTCCTGATGGTCGTGGAGGAATATTACAAATTACTCAAGATGGGAAATCGGTTGGATCTGGAATTCTTGGAGACGATTCTACACTTAATCTTTATTATGCATATGGAATTAAAAATAGTTTTGGTATTGGTATTGATCCGCTAACTGATAATGTATGGGATACAGAGAATGGTCCCCAATTTGGAGATGAAATCAATCTTGTCAAACCAGGATTCAATAGTGGATGGGAAAAAGTGCAAGGTATTTGGAAATTAAATCAGACTAGAGAGAAAGAGAGCGTATATGACGAATCCAAAAATGAAGTGGAATTTGTTAACTTTGATGGTAAAGGAAAATATAGTGCCCCAGAATTTGTGTGGGATAAACCGGTTGCACCAACTGCCATAGTATTTTTGAACTCTGATAAACTAGGTGAACGGTATGCGAATGACATTTTTGTAGGCTCAGCAAAAAAAGGAACGCTTTTTCATTTTGAGCTAAGTCCCGATAGGGAATCTCTGGATCTTAGTGGTGATCTGACCGATTTGCTGTACAGTAAGAAGGAGGATTCTAGTAGCATTGTATTTGGGGAAAATTTCGGAGTTATCACTGATCTAAAGGTTGGCCCTGATGGTTATTTGTATGTAGTATCAGCTTCACGAGGAACCGATGAAGGAGCTATTTACAGAATAGTTCCAGTATCTTAGTTTTTTAACACTAAACTAATTCTTCAAGCAACTGTAACAGATGATGCTACGGGTCTGAATACCTGTATACGGAAGTTACCTGTATCTGCTACATAAACTAGACCAGTATCCTTGTCGACCCCCACTCCTTCAGGTAGAATTAATTGACCGGGTCCGCTGCCCTCTAAACCAAATTTTGTGAGGAATGTTCCATTCGAAGTAAACACCTGTATCCTATTATTGTTCTTGTCTGTGACGTATATATTGTCATTTCTATCAATTGACAAACCTGCAGGACCATTAAATTCACCGTCTCCTACACCCTTAGAACCCCACTTTTGAATGAACTTGCCATCGTTAGTGAATTTTTGAATCCTATGGTTTCCAAAATCAGCGACATAAATATTGTCATGTGTATCAATTATAACACTTTCAGGTTTTGAGAGTTGTCCATCTTCTGTTCCTTGTTCAGCCCATTTCATAATAAATTTCCCATCTTTAGTAAATTTCTGGACATTCGCCAAGTCCCTATCGCTTACATAGATATTACCTTCAGAATCAACTCCGGGCACATGTGGATGAAGAAATTGGCCATCTGCTTCTCCTTTAGTTCCCCACGCGGTAACAAATGTTCCATTAGACGTGAATTCCTGAATACGATAGTTAAATTGGTCACTCAAATATATATTTCCTGAAGGCACGACAGTTAAAGCTGAAGCTTTATGAATTTGGCCATTTTCTTCGCCATAAGTTCCCCATTTTGTCAAGTAATTGCCTTTGGTATCAAATACTTGGATCCTATGATTTGCATAATCAGCTACATATATTCTACCTTTGAAAGGATCCACATCATTCTGCCCATCAAACCTTCCATTACCCTTACCAAATGAACCCCACATACTGACAAAAGTAAATCCTTTATCCAACGATGTTGAAATACCTATCGGTTTTTCAATATTTCTTTGCAAAGATATTGGCAATTCTCCGTTGTTCGTTTCTTTATTAATTACACTTTGAAGTAAACTTGGATTTTTCTGAATGTTACCTGTACCTACAAATTCAGAATTATTATCTACAAAAATGTCAAAAGAGTCGCTTGCTGAATTACCATTATCGTCATGCGCTATGATTTCAAAAGTTAATTTATCATCATCGTCGGTGTTTACTTGTGGAACTGTGACTTCAAATGTTAGATTCGTGGTATTTCCTCCTATTTGTGGCGCAATTTCTGAAGCGGCAGTTTGTGAAATTATCCGGACATCTTCTGGATTTATGGGGTGTCCTCCGATTTGCTTCCATGTAAAGGATAATTTCTCGTTACCAGAATCATGAACCGATACCCCCTTAATTTTTAATAATGACCCTTCTGTTGCCCTATAAGTCTGTAACGAATCAATAGTTACTTTAATCAATCCATTATTATCATTGAGGTTGTCTCCCAATTGTTGAATTTGAAGATCGTCAGTATCATTATCCACGACATCTTCTGAAGGTGGCGTAGAATCGTCTGTAACGTTTTCAGATACCGGGAATTCAGGAGTAGAGTTGTCTGTAACGTTTTCAGATACCGGGAATTCAGGAGTAGAGTTGTCTGTAACGTTTTC
>JARBAW010000023.1 GCA_029237505.1 Nitrososphaerales archaeon | reverse complement strand
CTCAAGCAGTTATTGATAAACTTGCAACAGCCTAAAAAGCAATTCAAGATAAATCGTCTTTAGTTTTCTCAGTTTTTGATCAATAACGTCTATTAAGGTATTTTCGACTAAGTTAACTATATTAGTCTAAGAACTTTTCAAAAAATTCATGAAAGCAGCAGTATTTAGAGAATATAGTCAAGATCCTCTGAAAGTTGTGAAGATAGAAGATGTTGACACTCCAAAAATAAAACCTAATGAAGTCATGATAAAAGTAGAAGCAGCCGCATACAATTACAACGACCTGTGGGCGATCTGGGGAGACCCTGTGAAGACCCCCCTACCACATATCTCAGGAAGTGATGTAGCGGGTACCGTAGTTGAAGCAGGTGAAGAGGTTACAAAACTGAAAGTTGGAGACAGAGTTGTTTCTCACTCCAACATGAGCTGCAGGGTGTGTGATATGTGTACCTCAGGAAGAGAATATGACTGCAATGAACGACTTATTTGGGGTTTCCAAACTGGTCCTCTCTGGGGCGGTTTCTGTCAAAATACCCATTTACCTGAAGTAAATGTTGCAAAGATTCCTGATTCTGTTTCGTATGAACAAGCAGCAGCAGTGTCAATGGTTGGAATGACAGCATGGCACATGCTAGTAGGAAGGGTCAAGATCAAACCCGGACAAACGGTCTTGGTCATGGGTGGAACAAGCGGTGTTGGAATGGTAGGCATTCAAATAGCCAAATTATATAATTGTACGGTCATTGCCACTGCCGGAAATAAGGAAAAAATGGACAAGTGTACAGAACTTGGTGCGGATCATGTAGTAAATCACAGAGAACAAGATTGGTATAAGAAAGTAAGAGAGATAACAAAAAAGCAAGGAGTAGATGTTGTCTTTGAACATATTGGAAAATCAACGTTCCCACAGGAAGTAAGTCTGCTTAAAATGGGTGGCACGTTAGTGGCTACTGGTGCAACAACTGGATATGATTCTACGATCGATCTAAGATATCTTTTCTTCAAGGGAACCAATCTCCTTGGTTCAACTCAAGGTACCAAAGCTGAATTGGAACAAGTGATACACTGGACTGCCATGGGTAAGATCAAGCCACTGATTAGTACGGTTCTTCCATTCTCCGATATGGCAAAAGGACACACCATGATGGCAAACGCAGAACAGATTGGAAAGATCATAACAACTCCTCAAAAACTTTAAATTTTTATTTTTTTGAGTAAATGTTCAGGAGTCTACTTTTTATTCCTGGAAATAACGAGAGATTTATAGTAAAGTCAACAAGTCTTAAACCCGATATACTTTGTTTTGATCTGGAGGATTCTGTACCATTAAATGACAAACAAGTTGCTAGAAACTTGTTGGAAAAACATCTGGCCTCCAGGCAAGAAGACAAGGAAACATCGGTCTATGTCAGAATAAATTCCGTAGATTCAGGTTTAGTTGACGTAGACCTTGATAAAACAATAATGAAGGGACTGGAAGGAATTGTTATACCAAAAATTAGTAATAGTCAAGAAGTTGTTGAAATCGCTGAAAAAGTAGAGAGACTTATGTCAAAACGCGATATTTCCACTACGATTCGAATAATACCATCCATAGAAACGGCTAAAGGAGTCATAAATGCTTCTTCTATTGCATCAGCGCATAAAAATGTGGTAGCCCTAGTCTTTGGAGTTTTTGACTATTTGTATGACATGAATATTGACGTTGAGTATGATGAGAGTACAAGTTACAATTATGCACGATCAAAGATCCCCGTAGATGCCAAGGCAGCCGGAATCGAAGCATTTGATGGAATATGGCAACAAGTAAATGATATTGGTGGTTTGATCAAAGATGCAAATGATGCAAGAAAATTAGGTTATTCTGGCAAGACATTGATTCATCCATCTCACATAAATCCTGTTCACGATATTTTCAGACCAACAAAAAAACAAATAGAGTGGGCGGGAAAAGTATTGGCAGCATTACAAGATGCATTGGAAAAAGGAAATACTAGAGGTGCAATACTATTGGATGGTAAAATGATTGATGCAGTTCATTACAAGCAAGCAAAATCCGTAATTGAAGCCGCGAAAAAATAAGCAGTACGGAAAATAAGTTATGATAGTAAACTGCAATAAATAATGTTCCTATCTAATGGACTCGTTGTTATTAATTATCAGAATATTGTGGTTGTTTACATCTCCATTGTTCGTATCTTGCAAATGATTACAACAATACTCTACTTGTTCTCTTACTAAATGATGATATTGAAAATTCATCACAAATCTGTAGAGTGGGATACTCAATGATCGAATGTTTAAGGTTAACAAGGTTAATCGACGTTTATTAGTGCATATCGCATAAGATGGTTAATGTCATTTAGAAAAATAATGATAGAACCAGATCGTTATACAGAGTCTTCCAAAATTGATTAGTTCGTATGAATGTGTGATGATTGTAAACTTGTAAATCAAATAGTGCTGGTAGGAAGGCTATCTACACGCTAGAAAATCCGGATTCCATTACTTATTTGGGTAAGAAAGACATCTTACTAAATCAATTGAAGGCATGTGGGAAGTTAATTGATTTTGTGAGAGATAATAATGATCTAGAACTTATCCAGACAGAAATAAATGAATTAAAACTCATGTTTGACCTAGTTGCCTAGACTTAACCGTCTGTAAGTTTTCAAACTAAATTAATTTAAGGTGGTTTTTGGCAAAGTTGGGACCCTTGGACTATAATCTATATATTGATTAAACCAAATGTAACTCTGTCTGGCTCGCAATCGCAGAGATAGAATCTACATGCCAAATAGCTTATTCTAGCTACCTTAAATTATCGCCAAGAAAAAACCTTGTGAGAATAAACAGGCTCATAAAGTTCTAATTTATCTCATTGCAAGGTATAACAGTTATAAAGCAAGAATATTAATCTGTACACCAGGTTTAGCTGTGAAAACCGATATTCCTTACTATTCTCAAATGGTATCATTGGTAAGAACAATAAGGAATATGAAGTGGAATTTAGATTTCAGTTATTTTAGAAAATGGATATTAATTGGATTTTTATTGGGTATAGTTGCCGGCCTTAGTGCAATAGGACTTTTTCTGTCAGTTGAATTTTTTACAGGTCTATTTCTTCAAATAGGAACAGGTTATACCCCACCTCTACCAGGTGGATTCCAAGTAAGTCAAACTTATGTTTTAATTATTGAAAGACCTTGGTTAATCCCTTTGATCTGTGGTCTAGGTGGTCTAGTAGTTGGGTTAATTACAACTCGATTCTCGCCAGAATCAGAAGGTCATGGCACTGACGCTGTAATCGATGCTTATCACCACAAGAGTGGTAACATAAGGGACCGCGTTCCTCTTGTAAAAGCGGTTGCTTCATCTATTACTATTGGAAGTGGCGGAAGTGGTGGTACTGAGGGCCCGGCAGGACAGATTGCAGCGGGTCTTGGATCAATCATAGGGAGGCTATTCAAATTGAATGAAGATGAAAGAAGAATTGCTGTTGCAGCGGGTCTTGGTGCTGGCATTGGAAGCATATTTAAGATTCCTCTAGGAGGTGCAGTATTTAGCGCCGAAGTTTTCTATAGAAGGGATTTTGAAGTTAGAGCTTTGATACCGGGATTAGTAGCTTCAGTAACAGGCTATACAGTATTTGGATTTGTTTTTGGATGGGATCGTTTATTCTTAATTCCTCTTGACTTGGTTAAATATACTCATCCAGCTTCTCTCATACTTTATGCAATTGTAGGACTTGTTTCGGCTTCTGTAAGTGTAGTATATGTAAAGACCTTTTACCTGATATCTGATTATTTTAGTAGAATTCAGATCCCAAAATATTTGAAACCAGCAATGGGAGGCGTTCTGGTGGGGATGATAGGGATTGTATTTCCTCAAATATTGGGGACATCGTACGGATGGTTGCAAGTAGCAATAGACAAAGATTATGCGTTAATGCCCTTCTATATTTTGGGGGCCATCATTGTTTTCAAAATTCTGGCGACATCATTGACTATAGGTTCTGGTGGTAGTGCGGGTGTGTTCGGACCTTCCATGGTGATTGGAGGACTTGTTGGGGCATTCATAGGAACCGGCTTTCACCTAATAGGACTATTTACTTGGATCGATGTTTCTTCGGTCATTATTGTAGCTATGGTGTCTTTTTTCGGAGCTACCGCAAAAACTCCAATCTCCTCAATTATTATGGGTAGCGAACTTACGGGGGGTTATGCCCTACTAGCGCCAATGATGCTAGCTACATTTATTGCGTATATAATGTCCGGTCAACACAATTCAATATTCCGAAATCAAGTACTAAATAGATCTGATTCACCTGCTCATAGAATGGAATATCAGAGACCAATATTGAGTGATCTCTATGTAAGGGATGCTATCAGAGAGGTCAATACTAAACTATCAAAAGACATTTCTATCGAAGAAACGCTTCAAATAATGAATCGAAACAACGATAAGATGATTTTAGTCGTAGACACCCAAGGCATACTTAAGGGTGTTGTTTACAAGCAAAAGCTCTTTGAATTTCCCGAAGAATATCGCAAATCTGTCAATCTAGAAAGTATCATGATAAAAGATCCCTTTTTTGTTTATAACACAGATTCTCTTCATAATGCACTAGTTAGATTGTCCTCAAATGATCTTCAAGAAATGCCAGTATTATCTAATGAAGATAACAAAGTTATTGGAAAAATTACGATATCAGATTTGGTAAGACTGTATGACAAAGAGGTTCAAAAGATAACTAAAGTCATGAATCGCTCTAATATAAATTTCAAAAAAAATGATACCAGTAACAAAGATCAAATCAGCAGTAAATCCACACATTCAGATCAATCATGACTCGATGCTCTTTTCCCAAGATGTTACATAAGATAGATCATAAAAAATGGCCACTTCTGCAATTTTTCATTGATCATTTTTTGATTTTGATGGTGCTTCCATGATTTTTGGTTGTGGAGAAGAGACTGTTTTGCAAGGATCACCTTTTATTTGATGAAGTAATTTTATGCTATTGTCCACAAGATCTCTGACTGATCTGGCCACATATCGGGATTTTGAGAATTGAATTACATTATTTTCCATATCTTCCGCGTTCCAACCTCTACTCCATCCCATAAATGCGAAAGGCGGCAAAGAAAATCCCAGCTCTGTGAAAAAGACCATCATGTTTCCTGCGACATGTTGTATATTGTCTTGCCCTCCAGTAATGATAAATGATGCAACCTTATTCTTGACAAGTACTCGATCATGCAGGGTGGTTTGATTCTGGACACAATTAAGACGTTCAATCATCTTGTAGTACAGCGAAGATGCACTTCCCCATCTTATCGGAGTTGAAATTATGACAATATCGGCCCATAGTATCATCTTTCTATATACTTCGTTCATTCCATCATTTTCATCCATTTCTGAAATTGAACAAGGCCACGTACATGCTTGTTCATTGATACTGTAATAGCCCTCACAATTTCTAAATTCAAGGTCTCTCAGCTTTAGTAAAACAATAGAAGCATTGTATTCTTGCTTTGCATATGATAGTGCTTTATTCAAAGATATTTCAGATGTAGAATCTCTTTCTAAATCATGATTCATATTTGTGGTAGATATTCCTAGAACATGTAAGGAGTCTGGTGTCGTTTCATATTCCAGTTTTATGAGATCCTTTAATGATCCGTCATATTTCTTATTTGCCGAGTACACTATAGGTTGAATAGAAACAAAGATTTTTCCATTTTCTATTTTGACGTCATAAACCGTTTGTTGTTCATCATACCCTGGTGGCGCCCTTCCGTTCGAAATATCGTATTCCCACCCATGCCAAGGACATGTAACATAATAGCCATCATATTTTTTCTCTATTTTTCCTTTTGTCAGTGGTCCACCTTTATGCAGACAACTGTTGCCTAATGCAGTAATCTTATTATCAATTCTAAATAGTGCAATATCTTTACCTTTTACAGAAATCAGCTTGCTTTTTCCATCGATGAGCTCCCTTTCATCTATTGTCTCTACAAATTCCATGCTAATTATTATTATTTCAAGTTAATATAGTATATCTATCTGTAAACAATTCTGGTTCCAGCGAGCACAGATTTGAGATTCAGTTGTTATCAATGTGCTAGTGACAATACACAATAGACAATATGCTATTATCTCGCTTTTTATCTTGCAATTGGAGAAGCTGCGACGTCATAAGATGAAATATTTTTATTACGATCGGAATTGTTATTCAATGCTAAATGTTTACTGGTATCGTCGAAGGTACTGGAATTGTCAAATCAATATCTAAAGTAAAGTCTGCAAATAGAATAGCAGATAAGAGAATAGAGATTGACTTGGGAAAACTAAGAAGAGGACTACGGGTTGGGGATAGTGTAAGTGTCAATGGAACATGTCTTACTGCCACAAGTATATTAAGAAACACAGCATTCTTTGAAGTAGTAAAAGAAACTACACAAAGGACTTCCTTAGGGCTATTGAAAGCAGGCGACTTGGTCAATTTGGAGAGAAGTTTAAGAATCAACGACAGGATTGAAGGCCACATTGTTTTGGGTCATGTTGATGGAGTCGGAAAGATTGAAGAAATTGAGAAAATCCCTTCGGAAACTAAGATATGGATAAGAGTGAATAAACAGATTGCAAGTTTATTAGTGCCCAAAGGTTCTATTGCGGTGGACGGCATAAGTTTTACAATCGTAGATGTAAACAACGAGGTGTTCTCTGTCGCGCTGGTGCCACACACATTAGCCGTTACTACGTTTAAGGCAATAAGGAAAGGAGATAAAGTTAATATTGAGGTTGACATTTTAAGCAAATATGTTGCAAAGTTATTACCACGAACCTAGTAATTACCATAAAATCAGTAAACTTTTTAATCTTAAACTAGAGTCTTGACCTGGTGTTGGCAATTCAACAAGCAGTGAAGGCACTAAGAGATGGGAAATTTATTATGATACACGATAGTGAATCCAGAGAAAATGAAGTCGACATGGTAAAAGCTGCTCAACACATTTGTTACTCTGATATAGCAACAATGAGAAATGACGCTGGTGGTCTTATATGTCTCGCCATACCTCATGAAATTGCTTCAAAATTGAATTTGATGTTTATGCATGATTTGTTACATGCCGCTTCCAAAAATAATCCTTCGCTATCTAAAATGATTAGTTCAATAGCTCCATACGGAGATCGACCTTCATTTTCAATTACCATAAATCATATTGATACTTTTACTGGTATAACCGATAAAGACAGAGCTCTCACAATCTCTGCTATGTCAGATTTATGTTCCAATGTTGACAAAGATGGAACACTCGAATTTTCCAAGAAATTTCGTTCACCTGGTCACATACACCTATTGATAGGTGCAAAGGAGCTACTAAAAGAAAGATCGGGTCACACAGAACTATCTATCAGATTAATTGAACATGCGAAACTAATTCCTGCAGCAGTAATTTGCGAAATGCTCGATTCTGAAACAGGTGGGGCATTGTCTGTGGACAAAGCATTAGCATATTCAAAAAAATTTAATATCCCCTTAGTGGAATCATCTCAAATCAAGAATTTATAGGGAATTGAAAATAAGATGAGAAAAATAAAAGTTGCCATAGTCGTTGCAGAGTTCAATAAAGATATCACTGATAAAATGCTTCTTTCAGCCAAAGATCATGCAAAAAAATTAAGAATGCAAATTAAAAATGTCTGCCATGTACCAGGAACATTTGATATGCCATTAATTGTCGAAAAGCTACTTAAAACTCAAGATGTCGATGCAATAATCACATTAGGTGCAGTGATAAAGGGAGAAACAGGACATGATGTTCTAATAGCAAATAATACTGCAAGATTACTAGCGGATTTGTCTTTAAAATATCAAAAGCCTATCGCACTTGGGATAACTGGACCGAATATGACTGTAAAACAGGCAAATAATAGAGTTAACACAGTGCCAAAGAGAGCTGTGGAAGCTGCACATAAGATGGTAACGAGACTAAGTGACCTGCAAGACAACAGGAATGCTAAGAGTCGGACATGACAATCCAAATTACAATCATAAAGATAGAAGAATATGGTCCCTGGACGCTAAAGTTAGGAAGTGATAGAGAAGGTCAACTGCAGATATTTCAAGCTAACCTGTACGGTCATCTACAAAAAATATTCTCTGATAGAGATTCCATTGTGTATTTTAATAGGTTTGATGAATTAATTGCGATTAGTAACGGGCTATCATTAGATGATCACCTAGCAATTGAGCGTGAAATTAGTGATATCTATAAGGACTTGAACATCTCGATGTCAATCGGAATAGGCAAGACACCTTTTGAGGCAAATATTGCCGCATATCATTCTCGTAAGAACAATAAATTAGTCGTAAATAGTAAGTTAGTATATGCAGATGACGAAGTTCAATCATTATATCGTGATGCAAATCAAATACCGAAAGATATGTTCACTCAGATTTTACATCTGGATATAGATAATTCTACCAAAAATAGTAACGTACAATCTCCCTACGAGATTACCTTAAGAATAATGAAAATATTTGCAAATCTTATAGAGCTATTTGTTGAACAAAAAGCAATGACTTTTTTTGTAGGAGGCGACAATTTTATGGCTATCTCCAATACAGTAACCAAACAAAAGGTTTTAGAAATAGTCGGTAAAATATACGAAACTGAAAAT
>JARBAW010000022.1 GCA_029237505.1 Nitrososphaerales archaeon | reverse complement strand
TCGTTGTGATATCAATTGGTGTGTATACGGTTCTGCCTCTTTTCACTAACACGGTGGTAGATGAGCCATTGCCTACAGCAGCTGAGATGAGTCTAAGTGCTTTTTACCTTACTACTTTTATTCCAACAATACAATTGGACTAGTTCATCGTATTAGAAAATCTAATCTCCAATATTTTGAGTCTGTATCTAAATACAGTTATATGATTAAGAGTTAGATAATTTGCTGATGTGACTTTGAGTAAATTTTTTTCGAGAGAAACTGGACTTAAAACATTGGCAGATAATTCCTACAAAGCCGTAAATGAGGGGATGTATGATGCAGATAAGTATGACTTTGCCAATCATGCCATTATCTCTCTTAAAAAAGTAATTCTGACATGCACTCATGTTCCAATAATTTCAGAGATAAAATTCTCATCGCCATCAAAAGGTAAAATTCTTGACCAATCCAAGATAAATCCCAAAGATTTGGCTATACAAATGACCAATTCTGGCTCTATTGGAATTTCTGTACTTACCCAACCATACTTATTTGACGGTTCAATTGATAACCTTGCCTCCATTAGAAAAAGTGTAAATGTACCATTACTAATGAAAGATATCATTGTTAGTGATGCTCAAATAGATGCAGCAAAAAAAATAGGGGCAGATTGCGTTTTATTGATTAAAGCGGTCTTTGACAAAGGATTTACCGAAGGTAGCCTGGAGAAATTTACTGATTACGCAATGAAAAAGGGACTAGAAGTGATTACTGAGGTACATTCGGAAGATGAATTTAAGGATGTGTTGAAAAATAAAAACAAAAAGCAGATTATTGGCATTAATAATCGGAATTTGAGTACGCTTGAAGTGGATATTAGCGTTACTATTGAACTGTTACAAAAACTTCATAAGCAAAATAATATTATAATAAGTGAAAGCGGCATATCCAAATCAGATGAAATAAAGAAATTGAGGTCAATTGGAGTTGATGCGTTTCTTGTTGGAACAAGTATCATGGAATCAGGAAATGTTTTTGAAAAGATAAAGGAGTTATGTCATGCCTAGATTTGGTTTTGTATTTTTTGAGAGTGGATCATCATGACAAAGCTTCGAGAGTTCCCAATTGAAGGTAAATATGGAAAATATGGTGGAAAATTTATTCCCGAAACCTTGGTTCCTGCTATTAACGAGCTAGAGGATGCATACGAAAAAATAAAAAATGATTCAGAATTCAAAAATGAGCTTGATTATTATCTCAAGAATTATGCCGGAAGACCCACTCCACTGTTTTTTGCCAAAAATCTGTCTGATTACGTTGGAGGTGCAAGGATATTTCTAAAGAGAGAAGATCTTTTGCATGGGGGAGCTCATAAAACCAATAACTGTTTAGGCCAATGTCTCTTGGCCAAAAGGATGGGTAAAAAAAGAATTATTGCTGAAACAGGTGCAGGTCAACACGGAGTAGGGACGGCCATGGCGGCAGCTGTTCTTGGATTAAAGGCAGAAATCTACATGGGGTCAATGGATATCGAACGACAAAAATTGAATATGTTTAGAATGGAATTATTGGGAGCTAAAGTGCACTCTGTAGATTCTGGAACAAAAACTCTCAAAGACGCTATAAATGAAGCGTTACGTGATTGGATAACAAACGTAAAAGATACGTATTACCTGATAGGCTCTGTGGTGGGACCACATCCATATCCTATGATAGTAAGGGATTTTCAAAGCGTAATAGGCGAAGAAATCAAATATCAGTTAAAGGAATTTACAAAAAGATCTCCACATGCTCTTGTCTGTTGCGTAGGGGGTGGAAGTAATGCAATGGGAACTTTCTTTCCATTCCTAGATGACAAAGATACATCAATGTACGGTGTAGAAGCAGGTGGTCTGGGTGTCAGAACAGGTAAGCACTCGGCGACACTCAAAGAGGGATCAGAAGGTATTCTACATGGAATGAGAACTTTTTTGCTGCAAGATGAGTTTGGGCAGATTACTGATACGCATAGTATATCAGCCGGGTTGGACTATCCTGGTGTTGGCCCTCAACATGTCCAGTTAAAAGATCTGGAACGCGCAAAATATGTTACCTGTAATGATAATGAAGCACTGGATGCATTTTTCAAACTTTCAAAATTGGAAGGTATTATTCCAGCCTTAGAATCCTGTCATGCAGTTTCATATGGAATGAAACTAGCAAGAAAAATGAAAAGAGATGAAAATATTGTTGTCACCCTGTCTGGCAGAGGTGATAAGGATATTGATCAAGTCATGAAGTATAGACAAAAATTCATTGGCAGGTAATAACAAGTGTCTCATTTGCAGAACAATAGAATCGAAAGAAAATTTTACCAATTAAAAGCAAGAAAGCAAAAAGGCTTAATATGCTACATTATGGGCGGTTATCCTAATCCGGTAGACTGTGAAAAAATAATATCCGCAATTGTTGAGGGAGGTGCTGATATTATTGAAATAGGAATTCCTTTTTCTGATCCAATAGCTGATGGTCCGGTAATTCAAGAAGCTGCATTTAAGGCATTGCAGAAAGGAGTCACTCCACAGATATGCTTGAATCTCATAAAAAACACAAGAAAAAGATATCCTGAGCTTCCAATAGTCATTATGACATATTCTAATATTTTACAAAAAAATGGATTCAAGAAATTCATGCAAATGGCAAAGGACGCAGGAACAGATGGTTTTATCTTACCTGATATGACTATTGACGAATCTGAGAGATACCTAGAATACTCAAAGAATCTTGAACTCGCATCAATCTTTCTTGTCGCACCAAATACATCAAACTTGAGAATCAAAAATACATTGGCTGTCTCGACTGGTTTTGTCTATGTGGTATCTATTTATGGTACCACGGGGATGAGAAATTCTTTTAATAAATATACCCTTACTGCTATTAAGAACATAAAGAAATTGGGACCCAAAAAAAATATTTCTGTAGGATTTGGAATAAGTACTCCGCAACATGTACAGCTTATGTCAAATTGTGGGGCTGATGCAGTAATAGTAGGAAGTGCCATTGTCAAAATGATAGATAGCAATGAAGAAAGAGATATTGTTCAATTGCAGAATAATTTGAGGGGTTATGTCAAATCACTAAAAGCTGCATGTACCATTTGATACCAACAAGAATGCTATTAACTTGTGATGATTCCACTAAAGTCTGTTGAAAAGAACATATTGTTTAGACTGACTTGGTATTTTTTTCCATATCTTTCTACAACAATTTCAATGTCATCTAAGGAATCAGATATCTGACCATCTGCCAGTTGTGCTATCACGACATGTACCGATTCGTGTGAAATTAATGCGCTCATGAAATCCTCAATTCTTTCAAAATCATTTCTATTATTTTTTGCTCCCTCTTTGGATTGGACAATAAGCATGTTTTCGCCCTCATAAGTAAAGTATCCTGGTACATCATCCGTGGCGCATGAGAGGACAAAATCGTTGATAGCCATTTATCTCTGAAATCTTAGGTTGTCTATAGTATAAAATATTCTGCATCAGGATGATGAACTACTATGGCAGCGGTAGAATATTCTGGAGTTATCTGACCTGCTGAAGTAAGACCTATCCCAGCTCTGGTAGGATCAATTAATTTCCATACAAGATAGTGCTGCATGGTATCAGGACAGCTTGGGTATCCCCAACTATATCTCAGACCTCTATTCTTATCAATATTCCATTCTTTTCTTATCCTGTGGTGAAGCCATTCAGCAAGTGCTTCGGCAGTTTCTACCGCAAGCCCATGAAGATAATATGCGTCTGTATAATTATTGGTTGAATTTAGCTCTTCAATTTTTGAAACGGCTTTTTGACCTACTGAAACTACTTGAAAGGCTACAGTATCTTGTTTACCAAAATAATCCGTAATACACAAGTGCTTAGGTTTTGAAGATCTTGGAAATTCAAAAACGACTTGACCCTGCTTATTAGATTCAATAACAAGTTTGTTACCTTGATTCTTACATTTAAAGTAAGAATATACAACGGTTGGTGAGAAGAGCTTCTCATCAATTACTTTCTTTTTCCATTCTAGTAACAATGATTCTGGATCACCGATCTTTGACGCAGATTTTCCTCTTATACCCCATGAGAGAACAAAAAGAGATTTCTTATTCAAGTAACTCCACACCTCCTCAAGATCAATTTCCGAAGTTTTTAATATTATTGGCGTATCGAAATGAGGTGCAACTGGCGGTGATGCGGGAATTATCTTACTTGCTGGAGCATCTAATTCCACTTTTATACCGGCTATTTTTCTTTCATCATAGTTGCTAATTTTGTTATTCCACTCTTCAACGAACTTATCTCTTTCTGGAGATCTCAGTTTGTTCATAACATTTAATCCATCAAAGGCTGTTTTACAATAAAATACACCGGACTTGTATACCTCCTCACCTTTTGCGATTCTATTAATATAATCGCTGTTAATGGCAGCACCTCCGCATAGAGCCGGGATCTTGAGATCAAGTTCCCTTGCCTTTTCAATGAAGAACTGCATTTGTTTTGAAGTAGAAACCAACAAAGCAGACAGACCTACCGCGTCTGCTTGCACTTCCTTAATCTTATCTATAATTTGTTGAATCGGAACTTGTTTACCAAGATCATACACTGTATATCCGTTGTTAGTGAAAATAGTCTTTACAAGATTCTTACCAATGTCATGAACGTCACCGTAAACAGTACATAGAACTAACTTACCTTTGCTTACTCCTTGCTTTTTAATTAGATATTTCTCGAGTTCCGATACCGCAGATTTCATACATTCTGCTGATTTTAATACGAATGGTAAGATTAGCTCTCCGGCCCCAAATTTGTCTCCCACCTCTTTCATCGCCGGAAGTAATACCTCATTTAGTGTTTCAACTGCTGCATCATGCGCCAATTCTGGATGCCTTCTTAGCATGTCATCTTTCTGAACGTTCTCAATATTTTCATCCAATTTTTTTTCAAGTTTGTCGGCAATTGCTCCTATTACATCAGCTTCAATTCCATCCTTTATACGATTTACTATGCGATGATAACAACGTTTATCAAAACTCCAATTCTTGTCTATTTCTTCCGGTTTTTGCTCATTCTTAGTTACAGTAACATTCTTATTTTCAAAATAATAGATTAGGTCAGAAAGAGCATTTGGATGTCTGTTAAAAATGAGATCTTCAGCAAGCTTGATCTGTTCTTCTTTTATTTCCCCTATTGGAATTATGTCCTTTGCGTTAATAATCACGGTATCAAGTCCTGCTTTTAGCGCGTGATGCAAGAATACCGAATTAATTATTTTTCTGGCGTTTGGAGGAAGTCCGAAACTAACATTGCTTAGTCCAAGAGTAGTAAAACAACCTGGAATTTCTTTTTTAACCAAAGAAATTCCCCTAAGGGTCTCGACAGCAGAATTGGCATATTCCTGCTCTCCGGTTGCTAGTGTGAAAGTAAGTACATCAAAAATAAACTGCCATGGTTTTAATCCATATTTCTTTCCAGTATCAAATAGTAGTTTTGCTACCGTTTTTTTCTCATCTGATGTCTTTGCCATCCCATTTGGTCCAATACACATGGAAATTGCTGGAATGCCAAATTTTGCCATGATTGGAGCAAGAGAATGAAAACGCGAGCCATCTCCTTCAAGGTTTATGGAATTTATTATTGGTCTTCCCGGAATTTGATTAATTGCATCTGTTATGACTTTGGGGTCTGTAGAATCAATTACCAGAGGAGCATCGATTTCCAAACTTAATCTCTTTACTAATTTTTTCATAAATTCAAGCTCGTCGGACCTTTCGGTAGTTGCTACGCAAACATCAATACAATGTGCACCATCGTCTACTTGATCCCTACCAAGATCTATTAGACCATCAAAATCATCTGATAATACTAGTCTCTTAGCCTTCTTTGACCCCTGAGTGTTCAGTCGTTCTCCTATTATGAGAGGTGGGGGAATCTGAACCAAATCTACAGCCTTTAGCGCTGAACTGATGCGTGGTACATGTTTTAATTCCATTTAATGGTGATATTTTAAATTGAATGTTTGTGAATTATAAGTTATACGATTTTAGTGTACTTCTGAGTTCTCTTATATGTTCAGGTGTAGTTCCACAGCAGCCTCCTATTATCCTCACTTTCTTGTATTTCTGCAAAAACTCTCCCAGATGATGAGACATGTCCTTTGAGGTCATTTTGTAAACTGCATTGCCACCATCGTTTATTGGCATTCCAGCATTTGGCATGACCAATATGGGTAATTCATTTTGCTCGTCTAGCCACCTTATGCTTGATTCCATCTCAACAGGTCCAGTAGAGCAATTCAATCCAAAAACAGAGATCCCCATGTCGCTTACGGTTGTGTATGCAGATTGGATGTTGGTACCAAGCAACATCTTGCCGTATTTATCCAAAGTAACATTAGATATTATTGGTACCTTTCTGCCAATCTTATCAATAGCATTTAACGATCCTGTTATCGCCAGTTTAACCTCAAGTATGTCTTGGCTTGTTTCTATAAGTAGCGCATCAACACCGCCCAGTAGTAGTCCTTGTGCCTGTAGGTCGAATGCTTCAATAATTTTATCTAGAGGAACATTTCCAAGATCAGGATCATTTGAACTTGGTAAGTATCCTGTGGGACCCATTGATCCAACAACGAATTTTTTTCTATCCCTGAATTCCCTAGCTACACTGATTGCAAGGTCCGCAGCCGCTTTATTCATTGACACTGTTTGTTCGCCAAAGCCATATTCCTGAAGTTTTATCTGGTTACTTCCAAAGGTATTTGTCTCTATGCAGTCCGAACCAGCTTCTAGATAGCTTCTGTGTATATTTTCAATCCATTCTGGCCTAGATAAGACAAGTCCATCATTGAATCCATCTTTATTATTTGGAAAGTCCTCTGGTCTTGGTTTGAGTTTCTGAATTTCAGTTCCCATTGCACCATCAAATAAAAGGACATGGTTCTCAATTTCGTCTAGGAAGTTATTGGCCATTTTATATCTAAATACAGTTAATATTCAAAGCTATCGACATATATTGTTTGAGAAAATGTGATTTGAATTACTATCTAATATGTCTGTGAGTTCTCAAAACAACTGGATCAAAATTACACAACTAGTTCATATAAGGAATTATGATTAGACAATAAGGGGCCCATAGTTCAGTTTGGATAGAATGGCTGCCTGCGGAGCAGTTGGTCGAGGGTTCAAATCCCTCTGGGCCCGAACTAGATTTAGCATCTGTTAAATAAAAATTCCCAGAGTAAGACGTTTAGTCTTTAGAGTCAATCTTTAGAAAATCCCGCCTTACTCTAAAATTTCTGGTTCAACTAGTTTTGCTAGATTGTTTAACGATTGCTGCCAGCCAACATAACACGCTTCAAGAGGAATGACAGGGGGCAAACTTCTTGTACAATTGTTATATCAGTGCCTAGTGAAACCTTCTTCAGGACTACGGTTACTTGAATTTCTCCAGGTAAGTTTGGATCATCAAAATTGTCCGTGTAACGCAAGCGTTCATTTTCAACCAGTTCACGAAATTCTCCACCAAATGATACGCTCTTTTCGGTGGTAAAGTTTGTAAAAGACATCTTGTATGTACCTCCTACCTTCGCCTGAATGTGATGTACCTTGCAAGTAAATCCATTGGGTGGTAACCATTTGGACATGGCATCTGGATCAAGAAAGGCACGATAAATTCTCTCTGGCTTTGCTGTAAGCACCCGATGTAAATGAACAGTGTTAGTAGACATGTAGCAATTGCGGCAATATATTATTAAAGTGTTGTCTGCATATATTTTGAGACTCAGCTATCTATTTGAGTAATTGAGTATCCCATTTTCCTTATTGAGATCTGTTGAAGTCAACTTTGTCATGTCAGTATCAAGTTGCATCAATATTTCTTCCTACTAATCCCGGCTTAAGCATCACTTTCAATATTTAGATTTCAT
>JARBAW010000140.1 GCA_029237505.1 Nitrososphaerales archaeon | reverse complement strand
TAATTTGTTTTTGCAAACAAGCGGTAATTCATGAAAATTTCGAGAAAAAATTCCGTCGAATTAAATAATTTTGGAGATAAAAATAGGAGGTACTTGCGGTTAAAGACAATATCTAGAAGTTCAAAATGGCATGCATTACAAAATACCTATATAAGAATAATCTTAACGCAGACTATTGGCTATTCGAAGGATACTTGTCGCAGTGGATGGTTCTAAACCTTCAGTTGACGCCAGTGTTCAAGCTATAGATATTGCAAAAAAAGTCGGTGCAGAATTAATCGCATTGTATGTCATCTCTCCAGACACCAGATACCACTATCTAGAAGATACTTTAACTCCAAAACTACCTAGCGCATTCAAAGAAGTCTTGATGTTGGCTATGCAGAGTGGTGAGAAGCGTGTAAATAATGTGAGACAAATGGCTAAGCAAAAAAGTGTCAAGGTTAAAACCGACGTGGTCGTCGGTATCTCATCGGTAGTAAAGGAAATAATAGAATATGCGCACAAGAATAAAATAGACATGATCGTCATTGGTAGTAGGGGTCTATCAGGATTTAAGAAAATGCTGTTAGGAAGTGTCGCTAGTGGGGTAGTAACGTATGCACATTGCCCGGTATTAGTTGCCAAATGATGTTTTAGTTACTATCTGCAAAAATTATGACCAAATAAGAAATGAAACAAACATAACAACAACTGAAACGCTCATGAGTGCAAAAGTGAACCATCCAATAATATTTGAGAA
The DNA here is from genome assembly GCA_029237505.1 of Nitrososphaerales archaeon. Classification (GTDB taxonomy): domain Archaea; phylum Thermoproteota; class Nitrososphaeria; order Nitrososphaerales; family Nitrososphaeraceae; genus TA-21. The sequence goes on along the minus strand of JARBAW010000140.1, from coordinate 5,024 downwards.
GCGAGAATTGATCTTGTCTTTGAGTATTTTCTTATCATTAGCAAGCCTCATAACTATAAAAAGAATTGGAACCGTGACAACAGCATTAATTACCGCTGCCAATATCAATGCATGTATTGGATTTATTTGTGAAAATGTGATCCAAACTCCAATCAAAGTTGATGCTACTATCACTGAGTAAAAGGATTTTGCCTGGCTGAATTTCTTTTCTAATCCCTCTTTCCAACCAAAAGTATCGGATAATGCAAACGCTGAGGACGCCGACAAAACGGGTATGGCAAGTAATCCTGTACCAATGATGCCAAATGCGAAAATGAATTTGGCAATCTGTCCTGAATTGGGAAAACTCTGAACCAAGGGCTCTAAAGAGGATGCGGCTTGGTCTGCTGTTTGAATATCAGTTACCCCGGCAAAATAGAGACTGCCAGCACTAGTTATTATTATGCTCCACATAATGAACTGAGAAAAAAACATACCGATACCAATGTCCTCTTTCATTAGCATTATGTCTCTTGGAGATATCTTTGGTTTGCCTTCTCCAATCTCTTTTATTCTGTGTTTTGTTACGTCTTCCTCGGCCTCTTCGGAAGTTTGCCAGAAAAGAAGATAAGGAGATATTGTTGTGCCTATTACCGCCACAAACATAACGGCATAGTCGGAACTGAAAGTTATAGTAGGAATTATGGTAAAAAATATCTTACTGATATTTCCTCCAACGATTATTGCTGTTATGACATAGGCGAAAAGTGAAAGAACCAAGTATTTTAGTACTTTGACATATCTGTCATATGGTATAAAAATTTCTGCAACTATAATAAACGCAGAAAAGAGTACAGCTGTTACCATAAAAGGAACCTCTGGGAATATGATTCTTATTGAAGCAGACATGGCTCCCAAATCAGCGCCAATATTAATTGTGTTGGCAATTATAAGTAGACTGGATATTGGATATACAACTTTAGTTGAATATTTTTTCTTTATCAATGCGGCCAAACCATTTCCACTTAACAGACCGATTCGTGCGCACATTTCCTGTATCACAATCATTGTAGGCAATAGGAATAGCGTCATCCATAGCAGACCAAGACCAAATTTTGCCCCAACTTGAGAGTATGTTGCTATACCTGATGGGTCATCATCCGCTGCGCCAGTTATTACACCAGGACCTAATGCTCTCAGAATTTGGGATAGAGACTTTATTCTTACTTTATCAAATGGAGAATGATTTGAGTTTGGATTGGAACTCGGTTTCTTTTCCTTGGACAACTGAAAGGCGATTTACTATGTGTCTACATGTATTTAGTGTTTTAATACGAGTTCCTTATAGTATAATAAGAGCCATTAATCTAAGAATATCCGTTGTTCTCGAAAATTCTGGTACCCATTGATGGTTCTGATAATTCTTTTAGGGCATTGGATGCAGCGTTGTTACTTTCAGAAAAACTAGGTGCAAAGATTACTGCAATTCACGTTATGGAAGAAATTCCCGTTTTGCATATTCAATCGGAAAAACTGCTAAGAGAGTTATTGGACGCCTACAAAAAAGAAAGGCAGGTGATTCTTACGAAATGTGTGAAAGAAGCTACAGGAAAGGGAATATCTATTGATACAAAATTATTGCATGGAAATGCAGGTTCAATAATACTAGATTTTTGCGAAAAGGAAAAATATGATATCATAGTCATGGGATCTCGCGGAATGGGAAGGTTTAGGGAATTAGTTCTGGGTAGTGTGTCGAACAAAATAGTTCATCATTCAACATGTCCGGTTATGATAGTCAGATAACAATAGATCACTCTCCTGCTTTACTATTATTAGGGTATTAGAAAATCAAAAAGTCCTTGGTCCATTATCTAAAATATTTACGTGAAAAATATTTTTACAATCAATACACGACAAACGAGCTACTGCATACACCGCAATTACTTGATCAATCGTAGAAGCTTTAATATTGAAAACGTCTTCATTAATTCCAGTTCGTAAGTCATCTTTTTTGACATTAGTTGATCCGCATCTTATACAGACAAATTTCATCAAATTAAAGTTCCTTTCTAGTCGTCGTAGTTCTTCGTCTCGACAATTCCTACAATAGAGAATATTTGGATCGCTGATAACTTTTGCCACTATATCTGTATGATTTCCACAGACGCTACATCTGTTCTTTCCAGACATTGATCTTCCTGTGAAATTATGGCATATAATCTTTAATTACAAGTTATTTTTTGAAACTTTCATCGAATTGTTAAAACCCTTGTTGAATATTTTGAACGATGAAAAATTAATAAAATGCTAAAGTATTATCAATGAACGTTGCTTATCAAAAGGTTACTAAATGCAATCGATGGCTCTAATTCATCGCTCAAAGCAAGCACCTTCGCAATTGATATGGCCAAAAGATTTGATGCAGAATTGATAGTCCTACATGTCATAGATCCAAAGTACAAGGAATTAGAAATCGCAATTTCACCCAGACCCGGTAAATTTAAGGAAATTGCGATAAGAGCAATGGAAGAAGGTGAGAAAATGGTTGAGACCGTGAGGCAAAAGGCAACTGAAATGAATGTTAAAGTCAAGACAGATGTAATTAGTGATTTTACGTCGGTGACGAAAGATATTTTGGAATATGCAAAAGCCAATAAAGTAGACATAATTGTTGTTGGGAGTAGAGGAATGACAGGATTTAAGAAACTATTGGTAGGCAGTGTAGCAAGTGGTGTAGTAACGTACTCCGAATGTCCAGTAGTGGTTGTAAAGTGAGCAATCTAAATCGCTAGCAAGTTTTATCGGACCTCAGGAATAATTACTTTTTGTGTGAGTAATTTCATTTCTAAAGCTTTGCATGTGTGAACATATTTGATCTCTTGTTTGATAACCTACAATTAACAATTTAAAGAATGTAAAATGGGTTCATATGATTACTAGGCTGGTCCAAATGGATTTGAACAATGCCTAAGAGCAATAAGGCAGTATTTGAAATTCAACATGGCATATTGATGTCTAACATTAAAGCCTTTCTTATCATGCCATATTGATAAAGAAATATGAATACATATAGAATGAATCTTCCTTGGTAGTTTGATTAGTTTATCAATTCATATTTTTCAAGCGTTGGCTGCTTGGGTTTGTATGCCACCGACAAATTATCTCCAACTGAGAATTGACAATTTGAAATTACTCGTGGTATACCATCTGAAGGTTCTACAACACAATCGCCATTTTTCTTCAGCATAATAGGCACTTGTTCTGTTATGGCACCGCTGAATAAATTTTTCGCAGATGAACCTAGTAATGCGAGTATAACAACTACTCCGGTCACAACGAAAATTATTGCCAATTTCCAAAGAGCAATGTTTTGAAAGCTCAACAGATACTAACCATGACAGAAGTATATTAACTGGAGGATGATGAATAGGAAGTGATGTCTTCAAATTGGAGATAATAGATATATCATAATCCCTTTCTCCGATTGCCCACCAATTCTAGTACCTAGTGTTTAGGCCAACTGAATTAATGATCGTTTTGTTATGCAATTAGATCAGGAACAAAATATGCAAAAATTTTGTCAAGCAATTCTTCCTCTTTATAATCATATGTTCTCTAAAACGATTTCAAGCACAGCCATATGCTTCTCACATGGGTAATCATCAAATCTCATCAAATCAAAAGGAGTGATGATTGCAAGTGGTCAGCCTCCATGCAGAATTGTTATCAATAATAAGTAAATCTCTTGGCACTTGCATAGATTTCAAATTAGCGAATATTTGAACATGTTTATTATTCATTGAATCAAGTAACGACGACTACGCTTGCGGTACAATGCAAAGCAAGCGATCTCCGTAAATGGGCCAACAAAAGTTGTCGTTATTAGGGATTTGGTTCAAATTTAAGAACTGCATATTAAAAAAACAAACACAAGAATCACTAAATTTGGATCATGTGGCGGTCTTTATGCATTTGGGACACAGGGTAGTATAATCATCAATATTGTCAAGGGTACTATTTAGGAAACCAAGAATACTTCCACATGAATTACAATGGATTTCAGCCCATCCAACATATTTCGAAATTACCACATTATGATATTCTGCGTCCTCACAACCACAAATGTTATCATTTTCTTGACGGAATGAGCAACTTGGATGGTGAAATGAAATAGGATGTGAACAGTTTTCGCAAGTTTTTTCAAAAGATCCTTCGTCTTTATTCATATATGTTCTTTGTGAGATAGTCATATTTACTTATATGCAAAAATCAATAAATGGACATAATTGTTATCGGAAGTAAAGAGATGACAGTGTTAAGAAATTTTCAGTTAGCAGTGTCAAGTGGTGCAGTAACATATTACGATTATTCTCTAATAGTTGATAAGTGACAAAGCTCAATCAATATACAATTAATATAAAGATTTTAGGAACGAATTCATTTAGTGCGGTTTCGCATCTAAAGTCTTTAATTTGTGAACAGTTTCTGATACTCTGATTTGATAGCACTAATAAAAATTAAATCATGAAATGTTTTGGTATAGTTACTGGTCCCAAGAGCATTTGGACCTTCCATACACAGGGTTCAAGATGCACGTATTTGACTTTTATGGAAAGGAACTCAACGTAAGATCCCTAACGAGGATATGTCAGTCATTGCATTAAAATAATCCTACGGACTTTGATTATTATTTAAAGTATTTTGGCCTTCCTGTGATTAACTCGACAAGGATCCGGCTAGAATAATAATACGTTCGCAGGTGAGACTTCTAGTCTCCTACCAAGTCCCACCAGTGCCATATTATCAAAAGAATCTATTACATAATAACAACTTGATATCACTACAGCGTTCCTCTGGCGAAATCGTTTTTGTCCTCAATCCTCCTAGAGCACTTGCCATTATTCTATGTAAACTGATTCAAGATTACCTTACATGTAGCCATAAATCTGCGGATGGGATGCGACCCAATCATAATCCAGCGGCATTGTGGATTTAACAGTCCATATTGTTTGAAGACGGAAATTTTCTGGTCAAAGACCGTG
>JARBAW010000139.1 GCA_029237505.1 Nitrososphaerales archaeon | reverse complement strand
GGAGTTAGCCCTAGTGCAGATTGGGAAGAGAACAAAATTACTTTCAACATATCGTTCAAATTCTTGTATTTCAGAAATGTCATTGGGGATTCATCCTTTATCATACAAATCATAGAAAAATACCTGAATTTCATTGTATCGATCCGACCTGCAAGAATCAAGAAGATCAATAGAAAATTCACAATTGTAACTCTATGTCAATCAAATGCACAGATAGTTATCATGAGAATACGCGTATCTGGGGAATATATTGCGCTCAATAAGAGAGTGTAAGAATAACACGACTATAATTCAAATATAGGATTATTCATACTCCTATAATATTAAGAAATGAATGAAAGAAAAGTGTTTTTGTTAATCTCATTTTTGATATTTATTGTACTGATGAGTTGTCAGACATACAATTCATTAGCAAATTTCGTCACTGCACAAATACCAATAGTTGAAAACTCTACAAATCAGGCCCCACTAGCTCTACCTGATCTTTTTGCAAAGGTAGAAAAATCAGTGGTACAGGTGACTGAGGTGGATAATTCAAATGAATTGGGATCACGTTTAGGTTCGGGATTTGTTTACGACAACAGTGGCCATGTGATTACCAATTATCATGTTGTGGTACCTGGTTCCAACGATAATGACGAACTGCAAGTAAGTTTCCTGGATGGTAATGTTTATTCCGCAGAGCTAGTTGGGTTTGATCAATTTGCAGACTTGGCCGTAATAAAGGTAAACAATATCACTTCTGATAAGTTGATGCCATTATCACTAGCTAATTCATCTGCTTTAAGAATTGGGGAAACTGTCGTTGCGATTGGAAACCCATTTGGCTTGTCAGGATCAATGACCGTAGGTATAGTAAGCGGCTTGGGCAGGCTGTTGCCATCAAATGAAAATGGAGAGAATCTTCCGGGCGCAACATCCTCATTTTCAATTCCCAACATCATACAGACAGACGCCGCCATTAATCCAGGCAATTCTGGAGGACCGTTAATCGACACACAAGGTAGAGTTATTGGAATCAACACTGCGATATTTTCTAATACGGGTGTTTATTCTGGAGTAGGATTTGCTATACCTTCTAACACAATTAGTAAGGTTGTAACTTCGCTGATTCAAACTGGCTCATACCGTCATCCATATATAGGAATAGTTGGCCTAAGTCTGACTCCAGATTTTTCAAAGCAAATTGGTCTGAATCAAACCAAGGGATTTCTAGTAACTAGTATCACAGATGGTAGCCCTGCTGAAAAGGCGGATTTGCAAGCGGGAACAACTACAAAAGTATATAATGGCAGAGAAATTAACACTGGAGGTGATATCATATTAAAAATTGATAACAGAGAAGTCACGAAGATTGATGATATACTTGCATACCTGGAGAGTCAGAAGCAAGTTGGAGATAATGTGCATCTCACGATTCAAAGAGATAATACCATCAGGGAATTGGATTTGGTGCTGGGAGAAAGACCGAGTGCTGATAAAATAGATTCGTCTTTAAATGACTTTCCAAATAGATCTCCACCACAAAATGGAGATGGCAATTATCCAGAAGAACTATACGATGAATGCGTTCGAGTTGCAGGAGAAAGCTTCTGCGACTTTCTGTTTAGGAAATAGTGTTCTAATTTAGGATATCATTCATCATTTTTATCTACTCTCAAATAGAGTCAAACTTGAGGCATCGAGGCATCATAGACACTCTGAATTAGCCGAGTTTTTCTGACTTCACATACCATTTTCCTGATCGCATCCCCAAAACCACAGATCCAATATAGTTACCCTTCTTGTATACCTTGGCAAATTCTTTTCCAAGTCCAAAAAAAGAAAGTAGTAGATTATCTTTTTCATGGTAACCTGATTCAATAATTTTCATGCTTAATTTGCTGCTAGATTTGATAATTATTTTTCGCGCATCAGACCAATTACCATTCCATGCAATTATTTCGAAATTCCCAAAGTTTTTTGTTGAGACCTGATACCCTCCTAAACGTGCGTTAAAATTCATATTTTTCTCCTTGGAATATGTGTTCATCCATTCAATGGATCGATTTCCCATGCCTGCTTCGACCCCAAAATTATCTGTACTGGCCAATATTCTGAATTCTTGAACATTAACGATTTTAAACTTTGTAAAACTAAATAATACATGAACGCACGTTATGGGAGATAAATATTGAATAAACAGAATGCCAAAAACGAATGATTTAAGTAAACTAATACACTTAAATTTAATATGTCTAGTGAAGTTAACATTCGTGATAGTCCTAATCATTTCATTGTTCTCGATGCAATTTCAAGAGGTATGAGCAGTATCGATAAAATATCAAAAGTAGCAAAGCTATCGAAAACTGAAATTGAATTAATAGTAAATGATCTTGTCTTTCAAAGATTGATAAGTAGCAATGAAAAGAGAGGGTTCCTTGGTAGAAGAAAAATTGAATTAAAGATTACAGAAACAGGTATGGAGCTTCTCGGGAACAAGAAGAAGGAACTACAGGACAAGGTACAAGAAATGCAGCAATATTACGACAACGGGAATAGGACCCAACTTGAATCACTAATGGATTCAAATAGAGCTTGGATGCCGATGATGTTATTTTCAGGTATAATGAATATACTGTTTTTCACCTCAATGATGTCGTTAATGGGTCTGGCTATGAGTCCTATGGAAAGCTCTCTTGCTGGCAGTGATGGTGGCAATGCAGATAGTGGTTCTGCAGCAGCAGGTGAAAGTGGTTCTGATAGCTCCGGCGCCGATACCCAGGCAGGAGCTGATGGTGGCGGATTTGATGGTGGCGGATTTGATGGTGGCGGATTTGACTTTTAATTCGCTTAATCCTCGATTTAGACCAAGCCATATGGCTAATTCTACTGAAAATTAAGGTGGGAACTGGTACTTCAGACATTTTGAGATTTTTTGGCGAGTATTTCGAATAGAATAGTTCAACCATTGCG
>JARBAW010000021.1 GCA_029237505.1 Nitrososphaerales archaeon | reverse complement strand
ATTGTACCTTCAATCAAATTTCCATCGACAACTCCTGAAGGCTCTGTCGAATTCATGAATGAAACAAGTAGTTGACCGTTCTCTGTAGAATCTCCCTTGTATAAGAACGCCCCTGTGACTTTATCCAATGATGTTACATTTATCTGGTATTTCAGGCTATCATTGTTACCAACCACAAGAGCACTGCCATAGGATTCGCTAAAAATAGGAGGTACTTCGTGCTCTCCAACTAAATCCGTCCTAAAACTGACTTGTGCAAAAGCAAAATTACTCGTTAACACAAAAGTCCAAATGGCCAAACTAACAGCTGTCAAATATCTTAAGTTATCCATGCTTATTGGTTTACCTAACCCTTATAAAAAAATTATGAAATGTAATAATATGTGTGGATAAATAGCAGGAGGGAAAATTAAATTCCGATAACAAGGCAATGCATATGTAAATGGATTTTTACTCGGATATTACTATTTTTAGTAAATATTTCATAAGTTGGACAGAGGTATTTTAAGCGTACTCCAAGAAAATTGAGGATTGTATTCTGAGTTGCCAATTACTCTATTTCTAACATTTGTTTCATTGAGTCTACTAATCCATCTGCATATCCAATTGATAATACGGCCAGTTCCTTTTTTCCTTGCCTGAAGAACTGGATGGCATCATCCAGATATAATTCTGCATTCTCCAACATTTCCAGCTGAATATTTTCTTTCTTTTTGGAAATAATTGATTCTCTAATTTGTTTGATTTCATTTCTAATCATTGGCTCGTATCTATTTATCATGTGTTCTGAAATGCTTTTTATCACAACTGTGTTATCACTGGGCGCATCTAGAATTTCGGTCAAATTCAGTACTGCGTCTTCTTCTGTAAAATGAAGTTTGGAAGGAAATATGATAGCATGGGGACCATTGCCATAATCTATCCCAAATAGGGATCTAATTTTGCCACTGACAATTCTTTGACTATCCGTTCCTATTCTTGAAAGAATAATTAAAAAGGAATCCTCCGAAACAAATTCGTATTTGATGTCTTTTTCTGCATCAAGTAATTTTGAAATCACATCATTTGGTTTTAGAAAAAAAACGGATTCATTCTCGTCCTGCCTATATTCAGTTAATATGACGGTATGACAATTCAAATTCAGGTTGTTAAAGATTGTCGTATAAACGCTTATTGCGGACTGTCGCTCTTCCATCATGGTAACAATTTTTCCCATCTTGTAGATTTGTAATCCAGATTCCCCCACTAAAGAGGTGATCCCTGAGGCGGCATGTATTACTTTGACAACAATATCATTCTTTATTGCCCTGATTCTTAATTCCGTAAAAGTTGTAGCCATAGTTGGATCTCCGTAACTTACCAATCCAACATTCAAAGTTTTTGACTCATCCAATATTTGTCTACCATCTTCCACGAACCATCTTTTTACAAATTCTATTTTTTTACCCGATCCCAGAGTTGATTTAAGAATTTGGATAAAATGGTCCGAAATGGGTGATGTGAATCTTTCAATGTAAATTCTATCGCAATCTTTCAGTATGCTAACTGAATCACACATTTCAAAATTGTCATAAATTCCAGCACCAATCAAATACAACATATCAGTGGTTTATTTGGTACGTGAATCCCTCTTATTATGGTGTAGCCTTGATGTATGAAAAAGGGCCCGATTGTAAATTTCTATGCTTGTTAGATAGGATTGTATCTCTACTCTTTCATCCTTGGAGTGGGATACGTGAGGCTCACCTGGACCGTACGTTACTACAGGGATTTTCAAGGAATTTCCTAGTACGTTCATATCTCCGGTACCAGTTTTTCTTAAAAGTATTGGACGCACTTTGCTAGTATCTAATATTGAGAGCGATAGCGCTCTAACAATTGGGGATGAATGATCTGCTTCAAAAGGTTCTGTCATATCTTCAACTCGGTAAGTTACTTTCACTTTCCTCAATTCAGATATATTTCTTATAGAGGCATCTAAGGCATCTAGAACATCATGGCATTTGACACCGTTTGGTACTCTAATGTCAATAGTTATCTTGCATTTTTGGGGAGTAACATTATGACTCGAACCTCCCGAAATCTCTGTAAGACTTAGGCTGACTGATTCACTTTTCTTATCTGTTCTGTTGTATTTTGAAGATATTTCGTTACTAAGCAATTTCCACACCTCGTATACTTCCTCTATAGAATTTTTTGACAACCAGGGTGCACTTGCATGAGCGCTATCAAGTACATCACATGTAAGTCTTAACGCAAGTCTCCCCTTATATGAAATGGTGATTTTATCGATTCCACTTGGTTCTCCAAATATTGCATAGTCGACAAACAATTTATTCTTGACTAGCTCCTTTATACCAGTAGCGTTCCCCTCCTCATCAACGACCCCTGCAAAAATTATAGTTCCCCTCTGTTTAAATTCCGAGCATGCAAGAAGCATGGCTATAAGTGGAGCTTTTGCATCGGACGCTCCTCTGCCATACAAGCACCCAGATTCTATTCTTACTGGGATATGCCCTGGCACCGTATCCATATGTCCACACAATAGAATTTTAGGACTACCACTTCCCTTGGTTGCGATTACATTACCAACGCTATCGATACTTACTTTTTCAAATCCCAGATCATCTAAACATTTTTCCTTAATTAGATTAGCTAATTGTGCCTCTGATCTAGAAGGAGTGTATATTTCGAGAGCTTTTTTCAATAATTCAATTGCATAAGCTGAAGAGATCAATTTTGCTAATTATTTATTAGAATTTGTTAGATGCTCTATAATAAGGGATGGGATATCTACCCCAGTAACTCTGACAGTGTTCTTGAACTCTGTAGTATTGTTTACCTCGTGGACCAGTAGTCCATTATCACTTTCCATTAAATCTACTCCCAAAATCTCGCCCTTCATAGTCTTTGCAGCTTTTAGACAAAGTTCTTCCATTTCGCTGGTAACTTTGCATGCTTCTGCCTTTCCCCCCAGAGCCATATTGGTTTTCCATTCATTATCTCCCGAGTATCGATAGATGGCAGCAACTACCCTGTCGCCTACGACAATGCTTCTGATATCTCTTGGCGGTCTTTTCACAAACTCTTCTAAATAGAATACGTGATATAATGGATACATGTGTTCCCTGTCTTCTATCACTGCTTCTGCTGCTTCCTTGTCCTTTAGCAATGCAATCATTCTTCCCCAGCTTCCAACCACAGGTTTGATAACTTTTGGATATCCGTTCTTATTCAGGATATTCATTGCCGATTGGTTAGAAAAGGCACAAAATGCTTTTGGAATGGCAATGTCTGATTTTGATAATTCCATATGAGTAAACAGTTTATTCCCACACATAATCGCAGTATGCAAGGAATTTATCATCTTTGCACCAAGGCCCTCAAATGCGGCAGTTGAATGCAAATTATTGTAATAACTCACACATCTTTGCAGGATGATATCATCACGATAATTTGATTTGTCCTGATCTAGCTCGATTGAATTTTCCCTACAATTTATGACTTCTAATTTAATATCCTTTTTTTGTGCAGCTTCAATTAACGATTTTTCTTCCCATCTTAATTGGTCATAGAGAATGAAAAAGGAAGGTTTATTGGTATTCCCTTTCACTCTCCCCAATCCTCTCCGACAGATTGTGCAGGTCTTATGGTAAACCCATTACTTGATTTTATTAGCTCGTAACTGGCACCACAGTCAGGACATGTCACAATTTCGTTTTCCATAGCATCTGCGGGAATTTTGATCTCTGCGTCACATTCAGTGCATTTTATCATTACTATCTCCTCTACTTTGATAATGCATCGTTAAGTATTTTTCTTTCTAATCTTTCATCAAGATATAATTCCAAAATATCTCCCATACGCAGTTCCTTTAAACCCTTGGCCATTTTCTCTGCTTCAACTTTTGAAGACTCAAGTCCAAGCAATGACAAAAGATACGCAGCTCCATTCTTACCAGCCAACTCTCCGAACACTATTTTTCTTCTATTCCCAACAAGGCGAGGTTCAAGAATTTCATAAGCTGATGGATTTTGCAAAATGGCTGCCAAATGCGTTCCTGCTTTATGCTTGTACGCACTTTCCCCGACTATCGGTTTGGATTCAGGAGTTTCAATATGTGTATAATCCACAATAGTTCTTGAAAGGTCCTTTAACATATGTAATCTAAAATCATTAGGAATCCCGTAGATGATGCTTAAAGCAACTGCCGTTTCTGCTAAAGATGGAATGCCAGTTCTTTCACCAAATCCATCAATGGTAGTGTGGATTTGATTTGCTCCAGCTTCACATCCTGCGAGTGCATTCGCTAATGCTAACCCCACATCATTGTGGCAATGTACATCAAGTGATGACTTTTTCGTGTCTATTTCATCATATACCATCTTGACTAAATTGTACATTCCTTGCGGACGCATTATTCCTACAGTATCAGGTATGCTAATTCTTTCAATTCCTCGTGAATTCATCTCTTTGCACATATCAATTAGGAACGAGGGATCTGTTCTACTCGCATCTTCCATAGTAAAACGCGATTTCAATCCATGAGCTTTGATAAAATCCGCAACTTCGAGGGCTCTGATTTTTGCCTCTTCTCTTGATATCTTTAGTTTTGTAGATAGGTGTATGTCGGAAATTCCCATATATGTCGCGACCCATGTTGCATTGCAATCAATTGCCACCTCGACATCAGATTTAAGCGCCCTTACATGGGCCAATATGTCTGCCTTGAGTCCCTGCTTGATTATGGTCTTAGTTGCTTCGAAATGATCATGAGAGACAACCGGACTTATTTCAATTTGATTTACTCCAAATGAGTCCAATAACCATGCTATCTGTATTCTTTGTTTATTTGTAAACGACACTCCTGGATGTTGTTCACCTTCACGAAGTGTTGAATCTAAAATTCTAATTTCTTTGTTGGGTATTGTTTGATTATATATGTTCGCAAAATGATTGGGATCATCTGATTTTAGTGACATTTTTGCTTATTTACAACTTATTTCGAATACAATATAAATCTTTTCGGCTCAAAAAGGCGTATTTTATGTAAGCGTTCTTAAGATAATGACAGTATCCGTATCCGATACGCCTTCTATTCTCCTTATATCGTCAATACTACTGTTAATTTCGTTAATAGAATCAGATGATAATATCACTGCTATGTCATATTGTCCTGTTATTTCATAGATTACCTTGACTCCTGCAATACTTTGTAGTTTCGACGCAACCGAATTTGTGTCGGTAGTCGAACTAACCGAAAGTAATGTTATTGCGCTAGTTTTTTTGTCTGAATTCTCTTCAATTGTAAATCTAGATATCGAACCATCATCAATTAGATTCTTAATTCTTCGTCTTATTGCAGATTCAGATAGACCTAGTTCCTTTCCTATTTCCACAAACGATTTTCTGGAATCCAATCTAAGGATCTCGAGGATCCTTTGATCAAATTCGTTATCCTTTGACATTTCTTCTCTTCTCCTCGACAGATAGAATTTCATCCATTATATCAATAGCTCTACTGACTTGATCTTTCTTCATTACCAAAGGTGGTAGAAGTCTAATTATTGTTCTTCCAGAATATAACATCAATAACCCTTTCTTTATTCCATCCAATAATATATCTCGAACGTCAAAACGCGATTCCATGGCAAGCATCATTCCCATACCTCTTACATCTCTTATAATGGGATGTTTTTGTTTTAATTCAATAAGTTTGTTCTTGAAATACATACCGGTATCAGAGGCCTTAGTTACAAGATCTTCTCTTAGTATAGTGTCGATGGTGGCATTTCCTGCGGAACATGCAATAGGATTTCCGGCAAAAGTTGAAGAATGTTCTCCGAGGTTCATACATTTGGCTATTTCTTCCTTTACAAACGTTACACCTGCTGGAACACCAGAAGCAATACCCTTAGCTATACACATTATATCTGGTACCGCATTCCAATTCTGTCCTGCCCACATCTTACCTGTACGTCCGAGTCCAGTTTGTATTTCGTCAAAGATAAGCACCAAATTTTTATCAGTACACAAATCCCTTACTGCCTTAACATAGCCTTCAGGTGGCATTATTATTCCAGATTCGCCCTGGATTGGTTCTAAAATAACAGTTCCAGTGTTTTCATCTATCGAGTCTGTAAGAGAAGAAATATCCCCAAACGGAACAAATTTTACTCCATCTAACAGCGGATTAAATGATTTACGATATTTAGCGTTATAAGTCACTGACAATGCTCCAAAAGTTTTTCCATGATAACCACCATACATGGAGATGATTCCAGTTTTTTGTGAATATTTTCGTGAGAATTTTAAAGCAGCTTCGATTGATTCAGCTCCACTATTGCTGAAAAAAATTTTCTCCAACTTCGCAGGTGCGATAGATTTCAACTTTGAAAGAAATTGAAGTCTGCTGTCATTATATGTAGACATATGGCATACCATAACTTTATTCATTTGCTCGGTTATTGCCTTTATGACTTGCTTATTGCAATGTCCTATTATGGCTACTCCGTAACCACCCATACAATCAATGTATTCCTTACCGTTGATATCCCAAACCGTTGCATCTTGTGCCCTATCAATAGTAACAGGAAATCTTTGATATAGATTTATCAGAAATGAATCTTCGGTAATACTCAATTTGAAATCACCGTACAATCCTCATGACTTATTGCACTTGTAACTGGATTTGACACTTTGCCTGATGAAATTATCACTTCTTTTGCACCCAACATTAGCGCTTCTGTACTGGCCAATATCTTTTTTTCCATTCCAAATCCGATTTTTGGGAGTGCCTCTTTGGCCTGACTGGCTGTTAAATTTTTCACTAATTTATCATCCAAATGCAAACCGTTTACATTGGTAAGAAAAATCACCTTGTCTGCCTTCAAATTTCCTGCAATGTATGCGGCAGCTCTGTCTCCATCAACATTCAAAAATTCATAGTTTTCACTTAATGCTATTGGTGATACTACTGGCAAATATCCATTCTCTGTTAGTATATTTAGGAGTGAGGTTTCAACAGTCTGAATTTTCCCAGTATATCCGCCTTCTATGATCATCTTACGTCCTTTTTCATTCAATACAGTAAGTTTCGCTTTTCGAATAGCCCGTAAGATACCCGCATCAATACCTGAAATTCCCACTGCCTTTATTCCTGCCTCTACCATCATCTTGACAATTATTTTATTAATTTTACCAGACATGACCATTGTATAAATTTCAGCTGTTTCCTTATCGGTGAATCTACTTCTGATACCGCTGGGGGAAACAATGAATTTCTGCTCTTTGCCAAGTTTTGTAGCAATATTAGTTACTTCGTTACCCCCACCATGTACTAAAACCATTTTTTCATTTTGTGAAATTTGGTGCAAATCTTCTATTATTGATGGGTGTAGTTCATAAAGCACACTTCCACCAAACTTGATGACTATCATACCGGTGTCAATGGCGTGTATCTTAAACCATTTGTCTCGTTAAATCCGCACATTAGGTTCATGTTCTGGATTGCAGAACCAGCCGCTCCCTTCATTAAATTATCGGAAGCCGATAGTGCCACTATGCGGTTCGTATTTTCATCCATGTCAAAACCTACATCACAGAAATTGGATCCTACTACGAATTTAGGATCTGGGAATTTATATAGGCCTTTTTTATCCCTGATCAATCTAATGAATGGTTCTTCTTTGTATGAGTTTCTGTACGCTTTCCATAGTTCAATTTCAGACTTCGGCGAATTGAGAAATACATGATTAGTAGTCAATATCCCTCTTACCAAATTAACAGCGTGAGGACTCATGCTCACCTTGATTTTTTCACCAGATACAATACTTAATTCCTGTTCTATTTCTCCTGTGTGTCTGTGTTTGGAAGGCTTGTAAGGTCTTATTACTCCGTATCTCATGGCGTGATGAGTACCAGTACTATCAGTTGCACCTGCTCCAGAAGATCCAATTTTACTATCGACTATGATGTGATTTGTATCTATCAACTTGTTCTCCATCAAGGGTTTCAGTGCCAATATTGATGTCACAGCCATGCATCCGGGACAGGAAACTAATTTCGCATCCTTGATTTCTTTTCTATGAATTTCTGGGATACCATATACAGATTTAGAAAGTAAATCCGGAAATGGGTGTTCCCATCCATACCATTTGACATAGTCGTCTGCATTTTTCAATCGAAAATCTGCTGATAGGTCAACTATCTTTATGTCAGTACTATATAGATCCTTGACGATGTTTAACGCGTTACCATGAGGAACTGACACGAATACCAAATCACATTCATTTACGATTTTGTCCAATTCCATTGGTGAAAAAGTTAGATCGATGAATCCCTTAAGACTTGGATGAACTCTGTGAACATATTCTCCAGCATTTTGTCTAGAAGTCAGAACAGTCAATTCTACGTCGGGGTGTACTACCAGCAAACGCAAAAGCTCCCCGCCTACATATCCTGAAGCGCCAATTACTCCTACTTTAATCAATTTCTTCCCTTACCAAAATTTCTACTATGACATCTTATGAATTTTGTTATCTATTACACAGGATTTAACTTTAAAAAGTCCAATGACACAATTTTAGATTCTATATTTATTTTGAGGATATCTTTAGTAAATAATCAGTTATTGCACCTGCTATATCAGACTTGCATACCGTTGAGGCACCTCTAAACTCTACAGTATTGTTTACCTCGTGTACAAGATATCCTCTTTCCTTGTCTTCCATAAGATCAACCCCCAAAATGCCTCCGCCAACTGCATTTGAGGCTTTTAGCACGATTTCTTGTAATTCAGAAGTCAATGGTGCTACTTCTGTTCGACCCCCTACAGCCACATTCGTCCTCCATTCGTTTTCTGATGAATATCTAAAAACAGATGCAACTACCTGATCCCCTACTACAATGCAGCGAATGTCACGTGAGGGCCGGTCTATTAATTCTTGAAAATAATAAATCCTTGAAAATGAATTGTCATTTTCCTTTCTTGAATCCAATAACATTTCCGCCATAGATTGATCTTTTATTTGGTAAACACCTCTCCCCCAAGAACCAATAATTGGCTTGACTACTAATGGATATCCAAGTTTTTTCATGCATTCTCTTGCTGATTCTGAACTAAAGGCAAATGTTGTCCTGGGTGTTGGCACATTATTCTTCTTTAGAATTAAAGATGTAATTAGTTTATTTCCACATATTTCGCTTACACCAAATGAATTTACTACTGATAACCCTATTTGCTCTAAGCAATAAGTTAGGTGCAAACCCCTGTTATAACTAATCACTCGCTGTAATACTATGTCACCAAATCTTGGATCTCTCTTACTCGATTCAGTATCAAATGTTAGAGATTTTCCGTCTACTAAAGTGGCGTCAAAACCTTTCTGCTGGATATCGGTGTATATTTTTTTTTCTTCAAATCTTAGTTTGTCGTATATTATACATATTTTATTCAACTATTGTCCCCAGTCTTCTCCGACTGATTCAGCTTCCTTCAATTCAACTGTCTCATCAGTCTTTGATACAATTTCAAAATCAGTGCCGCAATCCGGACATGTAATAATTTCTCCGACCATAGAATCTTGTGGGATAGTCATCTCCGCACCACAATCCTTACACTCTTTTTTCATTTCTATTTTACTCCTTTCCCCTTTGCAGGTAAGTCCTTTGATAATTTATTGGCAATAACTGTTTCCATCCCCCATAACTCTATAAAACCTTTTGCAAGATTTTGATCGAAAATGGAATCTGAAGCATATGTCGCAAGACTCTGCCTGTAAAGTGAATTCTCTGACTTTCTTCCAACTACCTTTGCAGTTCCATTTTGCAATTTCATCCTTACTTTTCCTGTAACTCTGTTTTGAGTTGCCTCTATAAACTTATCCAAGTCTTCTCTAAGAGGATCGAACCATAATCCAGAATAGACTAGCCAACTCCACTGGTCATCAACAATTTGTTTGAATCTTAACTCGTGCTTTGTTAGCACAAGTTGTTCCAAATCTTTATGAGCGGCTAGAATAGTTAGCGCAGCCGGGGCTTCGTATACTTCTCTGGTCTTTATGCCAATGACTCTGTCTTCAACATGATCTATCACCCCAATTCCATGTTTGCCCGCTTTAGTGTTTAGATGTGTAATAATGTTCATCAAAGACATCTTTCGATTATCCACGCTCACTGGTATTCCCCTATCAAATTCTATCTCTACGATCTCGGCTGGAATATTGCTATTTTTGACCAAACTAAAAATTTCCTCGGGAGGTTCTATCCACGGATCCTCTAATTTTCCTGCTTCAATGGCTCTTCCCCATATGTTAGTATCAGTACTGTATTTTTTGATTTCTTCATTAAGAGGAACACGATTTTTTTTCGCGTATTTTATTTCCAAATCCCTTGTGAGATTCAACTCTCTTATTGGCGCTATGATTTTTATAGTTGGATCAATAGACGACATTGCAATATCAAACCTAACCTGATCGTTTCCCTTACCTGTGCATCCATGGGCAACTGCAATTGCTTCCTCCTGAGCTGCAACTTTCATTATTTTTTCTGCAATCAGTGGACGTGCTAGAGCGGTAGCAAGTGGATATTTTCCTTGGTAAAGTCCATTTGCCTTTATCGATTTGGCCACATAATTTTCTACAAATTCCTTCTTGGCATCTATATTAAGATGCTTTATTGCACCAAGTACCTTTGATTTTTTTCTAATTCCTTCAAAATCATCATTCTGTCCACAGTCAACGGTAGCAGTAATTACCTCCATTTTGTGATTATTTTGGAGATATTTCACACAAACAGAAGTATCCAACCCCCCAGAGAAAGCTAATACAGCTTTTTTATTGGACATTGCTAAAGCAACGGATATAATTATAGACTTATATTTTTTTGATTAATCCTGAAAAAGCCGCTTAAAAAATGAAAACTATTAAAACATACCTTATCAATATCTCCTTATGCATTACGGATATGATTTTGAGGAAGTAAAACAAAAAGTGATTTCTACTTTATATCAAAACTACGCAGGTCTTTCTGGAGTAGAATTATCAACAAAAACCAAAATAAATCGAATGACCCTCACAAAATACTTGAATCTAATGCTAACACAAGGATTAGTGAGAAAAAAAAAATTGGAACCGTTAATGTATGGTACTTGGACAAAGATGCTCCGCAGATCGAATTCCCATTAAATGTCCGGAATTTACAACAAAAATTTTTGGAATGCCTGATTCAGGGAAATGAGTCACAAGCAATAATCATTATTTCTAATCTACTGTACTCAACGATATCGAAAGAGAGAATACTATTTGATATTATTTTACCAACATTGAATATATTAAATGACATGTATTCCAGAGGGAAAATTAGCGAAAGCGAAAAAATACTGATTTCCACATCTGCAATTGACCTCGTGCTTATGACAAAATTTGTTTCTACATTGGATATTCCGAAATTGAAAGCCTCTTTAATTGTCGTTTCTGGATCAGAAGAGGCAAATTATTTTGCAAGAATTGCTTCTGTTGTCTTGTATTTACTGGGGTGGCATTCATTATATTTGGGAAATGTTGAGAACAAGATAGATCCTTTTTTTGATATTGACATTCAAAGGCTTGTAACTAGGAAGCTGAAAGGTATGAATGGGCTTTCAATAATCATGATTTTTTCTTTTAACGCCAACACATTGAAATTCTTGTCAAATACTATCAAAGTTCTGCGGAAAAAAGTTGAAAACAATCTGAGGATTGCCATATTTACTAACAACGATTTACTGCAAGAATCACAGGGCATGGATGTTGACTATTGTACAACTGATCTAAAGGCTATTACGGATTGGGCAAAAGAGGAATATCGCAAGTCGTCTTGATTTCTAAAGCAATCTTAAGTGGGCCGAAAGGGATTTGAACCCTCGGCCTTTCGATTATCAGTCGAACGCTCCGCCAAGCTGAGCTATCGGCCCATAAATCGAATTAATTAGAGGATATTTATTCTTGTGGATGGCAAAATCTTTGATAAAAATGCATTTAAGTCATGCAAGAAACTAACTTGTTAATTGGCACTTCAGATCAACAAAGTTGCAATAATTACAAAGATCAAAAATGAATTAGCTCGTGACGCTGCACGATTTATTGCAAATTCCTTGGAGGAAAAACAGATTAAGGTATTTTCAGTTGAATCTCTGAATATTAAAAATGTGCAATGTGTTGATGCAACGGAACTTGTCAATACCGATCTGGATCTGGTGTTTGCGATTGGTGGAGACGGCACTACACTTCGAGCATTCAGAATGATAAAGCAAAGCACTCCTGTTTTCAGTCTAAACATAGGCGGGACCAGGGGTATTCTTGCTGAGGCAAACACAAAACCAATTGAACAGCAACTCCTTGATATTTTCAGTGGAAATTATTTTTACGATAAGAGATTGCGATTGCAGGCAAATATTAACGGTACAGTGATTGGTCCAGCTCTCAATGATATAGTCATTACGAGGACCAACTTGACCAAGACTCCCACCATTACGATTAACGTGTTTGATTATCCTGTTTCACAAAAAATGGATGGAGTAATAATATCTACACCCACAGGTTCAACCGGACATGCCCTTTCATTAGGAGGGCCCATAGTTCATGAAAATATGAATTGTGCGATGATTTTACCTGTTGCGCCAGTTAACAAGACTCCTGCATTGATTGTCGAATTGAAAGATTTCACTATTAGTTCGACTGATAATTCTAAAATAATTATTGATGGCCAAGAAGTCTATGATGCTATTCCAGAAAATCAGATAACGATTTCTAAGTATCCATTTGATGGTGTATTCCTCAGAATTGGTAAAAGAGGAATAAGACAACTTGAAAAACTTGGTTTCTGAATCTGTATTAAAATTTGCCCTAGACGCAACTGCATTTTATCAAGGATTTCATTTACGATCTAATGGTACTTGCATCACAACAGAATTGGTATTTGAAGAGATATCTCATATTCAAGAAAAGTTTTCAATTTTGGAAAGCTTGATCTCAAGCAATAGAATAATGGTACTGGAACCAAATGAAGAAACAGTAAAAATGATAAAGTCCGTAATTACTCGGATAGGTGAGACTCGTCTTTCTGACGCTGATATCTCCATAATTGCTCTGGCAAAGGAGTTCAATGCCACACTAGTGACTGATGATTTTGCGGTATGCAACCTGGCAAAGACTTTATCGATTAAATTACTAAATATAGGAACAAAAGGTATTAATGATACAAGAAAATGGATCAAATTCTGTAAAAGCTGTGGGAAAGGATTCCCTCCTACTCAAACAGTTTGTTCTTTATGTGGGAACAAATTGCGAATTCGATTCAAAAAACTAAGTTCTAAAGCAATTCAGGATCCAAAATAAATTTTAAGAATATCACTTTGTAATCATTCAGCTACTTGAATAACAGTTGGATGTAATAGCTTTATGTATACGGTGTTTGATTTGAGTTCGTTATCATCATAGATAATATGAGCATCGTTCCCAAATTTCTTGATATATCCAACAATAATTAGTGCCCAAGGGACTATTGATCTGTCTTTTGAGTCAAAATGTAGCTTCAGCACGTTGTCTTGGTTTTCATATTTTAGATATCCTGAATAGCTGATTCTTAGTGCGTAATCAACAATGTTTATGATTTCTTCAACACTTTGACAAAGTTCTTCACTGTCAAGTTTCTCTATCTTATTAATTAGCAATGTATAGTCGTTATCTTTTTTCATCGACATATCAAGCAATACTTGTGAAAGGTCACTTTCTACCATTTTTGACAAGATTAGTGCTGCTTTTGGAACCTTACCATGAAGCATACCTGTGTTGAGTCTGAGACCTTTTTTCCATTTCTCATGGAACAGGTTGATATAGGCTGATCCAAATGGATCTGCTGTCATTACTAGTGAGGCCTTCCCATTAGTACTGTCAATAAAGATAATTTTCTTGTAATCAAATATTAATATGTTGCCAGAAATAGTATCGGCTCTTGTTTCTACACCGTCTGGCATTGTACTAATTCCATCGGTGATTAACGATTCTATACCAAGTAACATTTTGATGTTAATTCCTTTCTTGGAGGCCGCGGCAATCGAAGATTTACATTGGAAAACTACATTTTGTCCCCAAGAATCTAGTATCAAATCTATGCTTGATTTGCTCGATAATATCAATTCTTCAATTTTTCTCACTACTATGTTAGGTTCTAATATCAAATATTTTTTTTCTTCATAGGATTTTTTCCCTTCTTGTCTTAATTTTTCCAAATTTTCCAAAATATTGTGCATAGAAGCCAATCTCCTTTCATGTAGTGTAACAATATCTCCAAAGGCCTCGTTAGGCGGTGTAGCCGCTGCGATCATTGGTTTCTGACTGGATAGAGTTGAAAGTTTTTTTCTTTCTAGTTTTTTTAGAGTTGTGTAAATTTTTGTTCTTGGCAGATTAGAGTAATAGGCTATTTCACTAGCCCCTAATGTACCTCTTGAAACCAAAGTAATGTAAGCCATCGACTCATATTTTGATAGACCAAACTCTTCCAAATTTGCAACAAGATCCAGATAATTAGGAATATCGTTACGGCCCTTGATCATGTGCACTTCTTTTATATTATGGACGTAAAGCAAGATGTCAATTTGATTGGACAAAACAAAAAAAAATGTGAAGCTGGAATTAGATTACATCAGCCCAAATGAACGACCCATCCTATCCAGAATTCATTTGAATGATGTTGCCCGGTCAAATTACTTATTTAGGCTTAAATCGTACACACAAAATATTACTTTGAGGCTTGTAACGTGCATTTTTTTTGCACTTTTGATTAAAAATGTGATAATTTTTTTTGGCCTTTGTTCAATTTATTTTGTCGCTTGACCAATATAGATTCACAATGCAGTAATTCAAAGGAAGACTCAGAATTTGTATGAGTATATGAGTTTAGCTCCACAGGAACTAGAAAATAGTGCTAGTAAATATGCTGCTGAGGCAATTAAATTGGATTCAGAAGGGACCAATGGACTGGCAATTAACGCTTATCAGAGGGCTGTTGAGGCCTTGGTAAAATTAGTACAAATCTACCCTGATTACAAATTGAATAAAATTTACATGGAGCGAGCAAATTCCTATCAAAATAGAATAAAGGCTCTGCAAGTGTCCAATCCACTCTGTGATTCTGATATTAGTAAATTAGGAAGATTTGATCGGAAATCTGTGAATTCTTCAAATTCGATTCTGAATAATATGCAATCGGCAAAGAAGAGAAATGACACCAATTCTGGGTGTAGCTTGTACTTTGAGGAACTTTTGATGACAGATAAACCAAAGGTTTCTTGGAATGAGGTTATTGGTCTGGATGACGCAAAGAGAGCAATGAGGGAATCCATTGTATATCCAACCATGAGACCGGATCTTCTTCCTTTAGGATGGGCACGAGGTATCTTGCTATTTGGGCCTCCTGGTTGCGGGAAGACACTACTTGCCGCAGCTGCAGCAGCAGAAATCGAAGGTTATTTCATAAATGTTGATGCAGCTTCGATGATGAGTAAATGGTTGGGTGAAGCAGAGAAAAACGTTTCAAAATTATTTACTATGGCGCGAAAATTGCATGATAGTGAGGGTGTTCCGGTTCTGATATTTGTAGATGAGATAGATTCCCTTTTGGGTAATAGAAATAGTGAGGTAGGAGGAGAGGTTAGAGTAAAAAATCAGTTCCTCACCGAAATGGATGGCATTAATGGAAAATCAAGAGAGTCAAAGCTTTACGTGATTGGTGCCACCAATAAGCCATGGAGTTTGGAGGCGGGATTTCTGAGAAGATTTCAAAAAAGGATTTATGTATCTCTACCTAACAGGGAATCTCGAATTCATCTTTTCGATCAATATACGAAAATGTTACAAATGGAATCTTCACTACAAATAGAAGATCTGGCAAAGCTAAGTGACGGTTACAGCGGGAGTGATGTCAAGGACATTTGTCAGTCTGTTCAGCTGCGTGTAGTAGATGAGTTATTCCAAAGTGGAAAAGGGTTAGACAGCGACTCCAGTACTCGATCCATAACCGAATCTGATTTTAAAGAAATACTAAAAATGAGGAAACCCAGTGTAAGCATAGATATGATTCGTGCCTACGCAAGATGGAGCGAGCAATTCAAGGCACTTTAATTCTAAATTACTTTCTTAAAGCTACTGATTGCATCAGTTATTTTTCTTGATGCAGAGTCTTTGCCTTCCCACCCAGATACCTTTACATATTTGCCTTTTTCGAGTTCTTTGTAATGTTCAAAGAAATGTTTTATCTGGTCTTTTAGATGTAGTGGCACATCTTCGATATCTTTAACATTTGAGAAACTAGGATCTATTTTAGAAGTTGGGATAGCAACAATTTTTGAATCTTGCCCTTCTTCGTCCTCTGTGTGTAGTACGCCTACTGGCACTACTTTTATCAGTGATAACGGGGCTAGTGGAGTCTCTCCTAATACTAAAACATCAACCGGATCTCCGTCTTTCTCAAGCGTGTTGGGTAGGAATCCATAATTACATGGATAATACATTGCGGTAAATAATTTTCTGTCTACAAAAATAAAGCCACTTTCGGTATCATACTCGTATTTTATATTGCTGCCTTTTGGGATTTCAATCATCGCTGTGCACTGATCAGGTGACTGCTTGATGGAGCCAATTCCTTGATGTGTTGTCATGCTTTCTACATATTAACCGCTATTTATATTCGAAAAGGTTTTGGATGGGTTAGTTGGAATTACCATTTAGAATAACTGCGAATTTTCAAATCATAACAAACTTGGATACGAATTTGATAAAATTATAAAAGAGAAAATAGAACTGAGGTTCGCATTAATGGAATTAGAAGCGAAGTATGACCCAAAGAAAATTGAATTTCAAATTAATTCGTATCTGGATAAAATTGATAAAAAATCATTAATTACCAAGGATCTATCAGAATCTGAGAAAACACTCGGCTTTGTTGAAGGTCCTCCGACACTAAACGGCGAGCCACATGTAGGGCATCTTAGAGGACGTATTATCAAGGATCTATGGTACAGATACAAAACTTTGCAAAAATATAGAGTCATATTCAGAGCAGGCTGGGATACCCAAGGTCTACCTGTCGAGCTTCAAGCAGAAAAAAATTTAGGATTAACTGGAAGTAAGGCTGAAAACATCAAGAAGGTTGGAATCACAAAAATAGTAGACGCATGCAAGGATCTAATCAAAAAAAATTCAGAAAAATGGATAAAGGTTGATGCTCTGCTTGGGTTGTCTTTTGATTATGAAAATGCATACTGGACTTTTAGGGATGATTACATTGAAAGAGAATGGCAGGTACTTAAAAAAGCATGGGAGTTGGGAATTCTTAGGGAATGGTTTAGGGTTGTTGCATATTGCCCCTCCTGTCAAACATCATTGAGTAATGCAGAGGTTAATCAGGGATACAAAATTTTAGAAGACCCGTCTTTTTATTACAAAATGAAATTAAAGGAAGAGGATACTTTTCTAGTTGTATGGACGACAATGCCCTTTACATTAGTAACGGATGAATTAATTGGTGTAAATCCAGAAGCAGAATATGCATACATTTCAATCAAGACCGAAAAATGGATTGTAGGATATGAGAGATTAAATGAATTAATGATCCAACTCAAAATTCAAGATTTTACTGTTGAAAAAATCATAAAAGGATCAGAATTAGATGGAAAAAAATACGTGCACCCATTATTGGCAATGATTCCTGGACTTAAGGAACTTAGTGACGACAATAAGATACACTTTGTGGTTGCTGAAGATTTCGTTGATGCTAGCACCGGTAGTGGAATTGTTCATTTATCACCAGCAAACGGTCAAGAGGATTTCGATATTGCTGTCAAGCGGAACGTTCCGATTTTTGTTCCAATAAATGATAAAGTGGAATTTACAGACAAGGCAGGTATCTTTAGTGGAAAATTCGTACGTGATGCCGATGCTTTAGTTGTAGAAAAAATGAAAGAAACACAAGGATACCTAAAGTTGGGACGTATTAAGCATCAGTATCCAACTTGTTGGCGTTCTAACCACAAAGTTGTCTGGCTAGCAAGACGCGAATATTTTTACATGATAGATAAACTTGAGAATAAACCCATCGACGCTGTCTCAAGTGTAAATTTCTTTTTTGAATCTCCAAAAAATAGATTTGTAGAAATAATTAAGGAAAAGGTACCTTGGTGCATATCACGGGAGAGAGTCTGGGGAACTCCTCTTCCTATATGGAGTTGCATCCAGTGTGGTATGAAAGAGCCTTTATTTTCTAGAAGTGAAATTATCAATAGGGCTTCAAAGATGCCCGATGGAGAACAGTTTGAATTACATCGACCCTGGATTGATAATGTGGTAATTAATTGTTCAAAATGTAACATCGCTATGATTAGAGAGCCATTCGTTCTTGACACATGGCACAATAGTGGCGCTTCACCTTACGCGGGATTTACAGATCAAGAGTATAAGGATCTGATACCTGCTAAATTTCTCACCGAAGGAATAGATCAGACTAGGGGATGGGCATACACATTACTGATGGAAAATGTAATAATGCAGAACAAAGGGCAGTCTCCTTTTGAATCGTTTCTATTTCAGGGACATATATTGGACGAGAAAGGAAATAAAATGAGTAAGAGTTTGGGCAATGTTTTGGACGCCAGTAATCTTTTGACTGAAAATTCAGTTGATGCGATAAGGTACTATTTCATGTGGAAGTCATCGCCTATTGAATCTTTAAGTTTCAGTCTAAGCGAGATGGGATCGCGACCTTATCAGGTACTCAGTACACTGTATTACCTACACGTATATTTAGTTCAAAATAGCACATATGATGGGTTTGATACCAAAAATATTGATCTGGATTCCTTATTAAAAAGTAAATATTTTACTCTGATTGAAGTATGGATTTTATCCAAACTACAATCGCTGATTAATAGAGTAACACTGTCGCTTGACTCATGCAAGTTTAACGAAGGAGCAAAGGATTTAGAAGAATTCATAATCAACAGTCTGAGCCAAACCTATGTACCGATGACCAGAGATGATTTATGGGATGACAGTATGGATACGTTGGAGAGAAGAAATGTGATATACGCTGTACTTGGCTATACGTTGTACATTATTGACATTCTTCTTCACTCTTACAGTCCTTTTATAACGAATTATTTGTATCTAATATGCTTCAAACACAAAGAAGACATTCTTTTGGAATCGTGGCCTAAATCTGATCTACATTTTGTAAATCCAGAGGCAGAAAATATGGTTGAAAAGTCAAAGCAAATAGTTTCATTGGTTAACGCGGCAAGAATGAAAGCAAAATTCAAGAGAAGATGGCCCATAAATCGAGTCGTTATTTGCACTGAGGATACAAAGCTTTCTGAATCAAGTGAGTTATCTGAGATATTAAAAAAACAGCTTAATACAATGTCTGTAGATCTTAAAATAGCTAACTTTAACAATTTCCTCGATAAGATTAATTTTCTGTATGGCGAGAATCTAGTTAGTCTAAATGCAAAGCTCAGAATAAATAAGGTAGCTCCCAAATTAAAGAACGATCTAAAAAATGCACTACGGTCATTTGATCAAGTTGATGTCAATGATTTATTTACCCAGATTATCGCCAAGGGGAATTTCAATCTGAAATTCTTGTCCGGTAAAATAGAATTATCACCAGATGATGTGGAATTATCATATGTAGGAAAAACACCATTCATAATGATGGAATCTGATCAGGAAAAAGTCATTGTGTTTATTGACACTACTCGGAGTAACGAATTGATTTCAATGGGACTTATGAAAGATATCGCAAGAAATATTCAACAATTGAGAAAGGAAAGAGGTTTTGTTCCTACAGAAATTCTTTCCACTGCATATGTTTCGGGTCTAGAATCAAACGATTTATTATTACTCGAAAATTTAAGAAACGAATTAGCTTATTATGTGAGAGTAAAGCAGGTAATCATGAGCCCCAACAAATTAGATAATGTCGTTTACAAAGATATTGAAATAGACGGGAGAAAAATACTAATATCTGTACAGTAGGAAATAATGTTCTCAAAATTAGCAATAATTGGAAAATTTTTGATTCATACTTTTACTGATAATCTATCCATTATTAAGCCCTGATAGAGATATATCTTAGAATTTTCACTTGGTTTATACAATTATGTCATATATTAGAACCATTTGTTAGTAATCAATATTGTGATTAGTGCTAAGATTACCCAGATTTTCTAAATTATT
>JARBAW010000138.1 GCA_029237505.1 Nitrososphaerales archaeon | reverse complement strand
GAATGGAGAAACTAAGTCTAGCCAACAACTAGCAGCACTATCAACAGAAAGGTCTCCTAGTGGCAGCATCAACTCCGGTTTCTTCTCTTTCATACCATTGATTGTATTCCTGGCATTTTTCGAACAGCCGTAATCTCCTGCTGCAACAAAATTAAAATCTTCAAGTTTGGTATCGCCCGCATCGGCAAAATTATAGTCGTAGTTTTTCTCTACTTCTTTTTTCTCGTCCTCCTTATCATCATCATCATCATCATCTTTCTCATCACTGAAATGTTCTCTAAATTTTTTGATGGCGTTGTCGATTTCTTTCTTTAAATCATTCTTTTTAGGCTTGGCTTCTGCAGTATGGTCCTCATTTAAAATAGAATTTGAAGTAATAACGAAAGCTATTCCTGCAAGAGCAACCATGATCGCAAGTGCCTTTGACGCGCTAAAAGCCAAATTGTTCTGATTTGGATTTTATTGGATGTTATAAAAAAGTTTTGTACGTGCATTCCAGTAGCGCCGATGAAACCAAGTTGAAGTTAATCATGTTTGATTGGATATCATCTGTCGTCTTTCTAAATTCAATACTATTTTAAGGTCATAATTAATCATAAAGTCATATACGTTTACTGTCTAAAGATAAAATTTATATATTGTCATAACTATTACATATTGTAAGGTGAAATGGAAGATTGTGGAAAGATTCATGGGGATTTAGAGATAGATTTTTTGAACAAGTAGAGAAGGAATTCTCAGATGCAGAGGAAATGCTGAACAGAATGTTCAAGACGGTGGTCGAAACAGGTACTGACGGCTCAAACACACAGCCATACTTTTATGGATATCAAATAACAGTCGGAACTGATGGCAAACCTCACATACGAGAATTTGGAAACGTAAGACCCTCGCAGAAAGGATTAGTTGAACAGAGCGAAGTGAGAGAGCCTCTTGTAGATAGCTCGATTAATGAAAAGGAGAATACTATGATAATAACAGCAGAGATGCCGGGTATAACAAAAGAAGACGTGAAAGTGACTGTTGGAGAAGGCCTGGTAAAAATACATGCTGAAAAAGGAAATAAGAAATATCATACAGAGCTACCGGTAGATAAGGAACTAGACGAAGAGACCACAAAGGCCAGCTACATTAATGGAGTGCTGGAACTTCGAATACAGTTCAAAAAACCTTTAAAGCCAAAATCTAAAGAAATAAAAGTTGAGTAGTCATACTAGTCAACTAAATATTTTTTTCATTTTTACATTTGGAGTGAGTTGATTTGATTCCAAATAAGAGTAACCAAATATCCGATCTAATAGATGACAATTCAAAATTCAATTCCATTATGTATGAACCAGTACTTGAATCACGTCAAGCCGAAAAACCTTCAAAAATTGTAGATTCCATAACAAACAATTTGGTAAAACCTGTCCCAAGCAGAATTGATTATAACTTTTATAATTACTGTTCTATTTGCGAACTAAAATATCCAAAACAGATATTGCGTTGTAAGGATTGCAAGCAGAAAGTAAGAACAAGACCCTGGCATCGTTCAAAGATTGTTGATCGTAAAAGAATTTAATATATTCTGTAGAATTAAAATGGTATGAAGAAGCCGATCAAAGCCATATTTCCTGACATCGATATAGAAATCTCAATAGAGCTAGATGATTTACATTCTCCAAAGACTTTTCAAGCAATACTTGATAATTTGCCCTTCGAAATTAGCATTACTAAGTGGGGAGATGAACTGTATACCGAGAGAACCAATATCATAGCAAATGAGGAAAATGCTAGAAGAGAAGTTGATTACTTGGATGTTGCATACTGGCCTGAAGGTAATGCATTATGTCTATTTTATGGACCAACCCCTGTAAGCAGAGATGGGCAGATACTGGCTTATTCACCTGTAAATTTGGTGGGAAGAATAATTCCACACGATAATGAAAAAGACGAGTTGTTACAAAAAATTAAGGATAACTCTATGGTGATTTTCAAGTCAGTCTAGTAATGTATTATCTGAAATCTGATACAATCATTGCCTATTAGTATGGTTAAGATCATTTTTTAACAAATTTTGAGTTCATATTTTAGTAATTCCTAAATCAATTTTGAAGCAATCACTTGATATTTTGCAATACTTGGATTCTGGAATTCCTCGTATCGGTAACATAAATTGTACCATCATTACTGACAGAAATATCCTCTGGTTTGTGTAATTGTTCAGGTCCTTTACCATCTGTTCCCCAACTTGACAAATGATTTCCCATGTTATCAAACATTTGGACTCTTGAATTTAACTTGTCTACGATATACACTTGACTTTCAGCATCAATCGCGATACCTGGAACCGTTTCAGAGAAATTATCGGATCCTATGCTAGAAGATTTCCATTCTCTAATGAATGAATCCTTGTTATCGAATACCTGAATTCTATAGTTCTTCATATCAGTAACGTACATATTGTTGTTAGGATCGAATGCTATACCATGAGGAGTTTTGAATTTGCCTGGTCCCGTACCCTCGGATCCGATAGCGCCTATAAAAGTACCATTATCATAATACTTTAATAGTTGGTTGCCATTTGGGTCTGTTAAATATACTGCACCTAGGGAATTTACCGCAATTTGATGCGGAGCCCTGTTAACATCACGGCCTCCCGTGCCATTGTATTCCCATTTTGTAATAAAACTTCCATTAGGAGAGAACTTTTGTACTCTGTGATTTTTGAGTTCTACGGTAAAAACAAATTTTCCTTCGGGATCAACTGTTATATCATGTAAACCCATAAACTGTCCACTCTTATTTCCTTCAGAACCCCAACTTAATATGAATGTCCCGTTAGGTGAGAACTTTTGCACCCGCTTGTTGCCTGTATCTCCAACAAAAATGTTACCAAATTTATCCACCACAAGACTGTGGGGATTGATGAACTGTCCTTTTTCGACACCTTTTACTCCAATCTGTTTATCATACTTTAGATTTGACTCTTGGGAATAAACTTCATGAAAAAAAAACGGAATCTGGTAGAAAATGCCAAACAATGCTGCAATTAGCAAATGAAGTAGAAACTTTTTCGAACCAGGCATAGATTAGTGTAATTATATTGTTCAAAAATAAATATGTATTCAGAAGAACAAATGTACAAATGTCCGTCTACATCAAATCTGTGGTTGAACTTGATTCAGACTAGATTAATAATTTGAATTGGGCGCAGTATATAGAGGTAAATAGCATTCTTCACATTTATAGTAAAGAAGATCGAAATCAGAACATAGAGTCATGATTTCATGACATCTAGGGCATTCAATTTCATTTTCAAGATTGTCAGTTATCGATATCTGTTGATTTTTACCCGATACATATTGCATTAACTTTTGGTTGTATGCAATCTTCAAGGTCAATCAATAGTTATATAGACAATATATTATAAAAGTGCTATAACTTCCAAATTTGCTCGTAGTATTTTTGCTAAGAGTCTCACTCAGAGTATCATTTTTTATCCATATATTCGGTAAAATACTTAAATACTTGATCAGCGTATATATAACTACTTAAACGTTATAATGTCAAAAGTAATTACGTGTTCAACCTGTAATGTAAAAGAGAATAGGATGGTTACTGATCTAGTATCAGGAGAGATTGTGTGTAGTAACTGCGGAACGGTCGCCAAAGATGGGATTGAAGAGATGGGTAAGGAGTGGATCAATGCCAAAGATCATGAAACCGATAAGAGTAGAATAGGATTGCCATTTTCTCTTGCAGTACATGACAAGAATCTATCAACAATTATAGGCAAAACTAACAAGGATTCTGCGGGGCAGGTAATTGATTCAGGAATGCAAGCTAGGATGAACAGATTGCGAATATGGGATTCCCGTACCATGTATCGGGATAGTTCTTCACGCAATTTCACGACCGCCTTCGTATTACTGGATAAATTGAAAGATAAACTAGGACTTACACCTTCCATAGTTGAAAAAACTGCATATACCTATCGAAAGGTCCAGGAAGATGGATTGATTAGAGGTAGAACAATAGGTGCGGTTCTTGTCGCTTGTCTCTACATAACGTGCAGAGAACTGGGCGTCTCTAGAACAATCGATGAACTCGCCGATGCTAGCAACATAAGAAGAAAGGCAATTGCAAAAATTTACAGAGATATTGTATTTCACCTGCAAAGAAAAATACCGCAGGTAAATTGTTTCCAATGTATAGATAAGATAGCAAATAAAATTGAGTTGACAGAAAAATCAACGAGACATGCAAGGGATTTGATGAAAAAAGTTCTTGAGCAGGAATTTTCTGCCGGAAAAGATCCCATGGGATTTGCCGGAGCCGTGCTATATGTATCACTTCAATTGGAAGGCAAATCAATTAGACAGATTGACATAGCAGAAGCGGCAGGGGTTACAGAAGTGACTATAAGAAACCGAGCAAAGGAATTAAAAAGTAACCTGCATATCATCTAGACTTTTTCAGTCATCTCATCAAGTAATTCATCTCCATTCTGAAATGAATTTTTTCTTTCTACTTTGATGATATGCGAGTAATTCAAAAATATTTTAATGCTTCAGATAATATTAGTATGCATTGACAAATGAGGATGTAGATACTCTATTTTCACTCTATAACATTTACGATCGAAACAGAGATTGTTTTCTTTGGTTCCTTGAAGATTTCAATCTAAAAAGTTACCAGGAATATAAGCAGAAATATCATGGCACTAGTAAAGACAGGACTCAGTTTGTTCGTGTTTGTGGTTTTTTTGAACTTTCAGGAACTTTAGTAATAAGGCAATTAATTGATCGTAGTCTGTATTTTGATGTTTTTAACCCGACGCCTTTCTGGAATAAAGCAAGGCCAATTATAGAGGGAATGAGGCAGACAAGACCATTCATTTATGAAAATTTCGAACGTCTAAATCAAATGAAGATAAAATGGTCAAAGAACAGGTTAAAATCATAATTCAAATCATCTAACTACTTGACGTCTATTGTAATTCAAATTGTCACATTTTTGATTGTTTATAATTGATTGTATACAATAGTATTGTTAAGGTTAGGAGAATTGTCTGTGATCATAGGTTGTTCTGGATGGAGCTATTCTGATTCATTTGAAGCAGGAGGATGGGTTAAACTATTTTATCCTGATTCTCAGACCAAGAAATTGCAGTATTATGCTCAATTTTTTGACACCGCCGAAATGGATGCTACATTTTATAAGAAATTTTACACATACATGACCAAGGATACATTTGTTGTTCTGAATAAAGCAACTCCTGATAAGTTTCAATTCTCAGTTAAAGTTCCAGAGACAGTAACACATGAGAATCGACTTGATGTAAATAGGGGAGCAATAACCTTTTTGGACGAATTCCTAGAAAAAATATCGCCTTTAGAATATGCTAATAAATTAGGAGCAGTGTTGATTCAACTACCTCCAAGTTTCACCGTTAAAGAATTCCAGAATACAGAGGCGTTTCTAGACAGGCTCCCCAACGGTTATGATTATGCAATTGAGTTCAGGCATCCATCATGGAATACAGAAGGGCCGTGGGAAATGCTGAAGCATTATAACATTGCGGCTGTAATGACAGACTCTCCTGAATCGGATAAATTGAAATTTCTTGCAGAGCCAATAGTAACAGCGAGTCACGCATTTATTCGGTGGCATGGAAGGCAAGTTAAACCACGATATAATTATCTTTACTCTAGAGAAGAATTAGAACCATGGGCTGAGAAGATTAAGGAAATAGCAACGGAAACTAGTATTGTTAGAGGATATTTTAACAATCATTATGGGGCTCGGGCTGTAGTAAATGCCGTTGAATTCAAGGAAATGCTAGGGAACTCATTATCAGAGAAGGAAAAGGCTGTAGTTGAAAATGCTAGAAACTATTTCTATGAAACTGCGAGACAAGCCACATTGGATGATACTCTAAAAGGTAATTAGAGTCGTATTGCGTTCTGATCTTTTAGCTTTATACCAAATGGCTCTGTTACTGTATTAGTTACTTCTTGTAATATTTCGCAATATCTTTTGACATCGAATTTGGTTTGAGAATTAGCAAGTTCAATAGGGACACTTCTTTTTTTGGAATGTTTTCCATAATGATCTGTAATAACGTATTTTAGAATCTCTCCAGCTCTTAATGATTTACCCCCCCTACTCAAGTCTAGAAGGGCACTGTTTTCTACAGTATTTCTATATTCATATTCGTCATAATTTTTTGAAACCCTTTTAGTAAATACCAAATCAGTAAGACTAACCTTCCTTTCTTTCAAAAGTTTCAAATGGGAATTAAAGATATTTTCTATTTTTGGAAACATTGCCTTAACTTCGCTAATACTATCTGCTTCTGACAAGACGTTTAAAATTAATTGTTGGTAATTGGAGAAAAAAACTGGGGTGTCATGCCTCCTTGCTTCAATTCCTCTAAGCTTGAGAGTGCCATCCTCAAATACACCGAAATATCTATTGGGAACGCCGACTGTGTTATTACTTTTTGAAGGAACAAATGCAACCCATTTGTACACCCCCTCAACTGATATATCAAAACCTGTTTTGTTTTCTATTGCTTCTTTCAATGATTCATAGACATCTGTGTCAATTGTTATATCTTTTTGGAGATTGTTTTTTCGTACCCAAATTGAATCTACTATGGCATGTAAGACCTTAAATCCCTGTTGTTCAGCTGTTCTTATGGTATCAATTAAAATCTTCCTGTCAAAGGCACAGACTGCAATATGAGCGTCAATTCTTCCAAATTTAGCATTGTTAAAACCAAGATATCCGAAACTTGTTACCAGAACCCACTTGATGGCAGTTTGCCTTGCGTCATAGATTGCTTTTAGTTCTGTGCCGGTAGCTGAATTTCTCAATTTCTTGTAGATTTTTCTTTTAGCAAGAAGAATCTCAAGAGCTGTAGGAACCAGTCCTTTTCTTTTTTCACACCTGTAATAATTATCCAAACCGGGAA
Organism: Nitrososphaerales archaeon; assembly: GCA_029237505.1. GTDB lineage: Archaea > Thermoproteota > Nitrososphaeria > Nitrososphaerales > Nitrososphaeraceae > TA-21. The sequence goes on along the minus strand of JARBAW010000138.1, from coordinate 70 downwards.
CTCCTAGGCTAGAATCAGGACAACAATTGCAGAATATCGTTTCTGCTGATATATTCTTTTTTTCCATTAT
>JARBAW010000020.1 GCA_029237505.1 Nitrososphaerales archaeon | reverse complement strand
TTATATTCTAAAATTTGAGGGTATCCATCAAGAGTGTTATGATTTGTTACAAACATAGCATCAATATTCTGAAGATATGCATTTTCTAATTGTTCTTGCAGAGTAACTCCGCAGTCAAATGGCAACCTTGAGAGATAATTATTGTGATTTGAAAAAACATTATGACAATGGGTTTCAACCCTGAGAACTTCTGCCATAGCTTCCTTAACTTATCTGCCATTGTTAACCTAATATATACTGAGAACTCTCTGGATTTTGAAAAAAATACTTTAGACGCCCTGAGGCCAAATTGATTGAATTTATTCGTGCATTTTGACTACTAGCTGTAAAAAGTTAGCGATTTACTCGATAGTAGATGATTTTTCTTGAGTATTATTGTTCTTGTTTGAGTTTGACCAATAAAAAAGTGATTCTACCGGACTTCTATCACTTCGCCTACTATTTGGTTCATCGCAGCTTCGGCAATATCAAAGGAATATTCTGCTGTTCTTCTGATGTGTTCAAGAATTAGTTTAACATAGATATTATTGTAATTCTTTGGATTCTTCTCCTTATCAATTAAGGCTATGATGTCATCTTCAATTGATCTGATATTTTCGGATTTATCTACAATGCTGTCTGCCAGGTAATAGTCTTTTCTAAGGAACGCTTCGATTGCATCGCTTAGTAGTTGTAGCGACAGATCACTCATTTTTATGATTCTCTTGCGTAAATCCTCTGGAATAGTTCCTATTTGCGAACTCTTGATGGCAATCTCTGATGCATGGTCAGCTATTCTCTCAAGACTCCTTACTGCTGCGCTATAACTCAGACAATCAGCCGGACTTTTCAATCCTATTGCTTTTAGAGTGCTTTCATTTTGAGACGCGATGACAAGATTACGGAGAACATAAAGGCTGAATCTGTCTACTTCGTCGTCAGATTTTATTACTGTCTTGTATAGTTCCTGGCTATCTCCTGACAGAGTAGAAATTGCATCTTTGTGCATTGATGATCCAATTAGAAACATTCTCCTTACAGCGGTGTTTATTGATAACTCTGGTAGACTTAATAGAACCTGAATTGTCACCGTATCTGATGAATCGGCAATGATTTCAGTTCCAATAAGGTTTCTTCGAACGACTTCTCTGATTGCATCTCTCTGCGATGGATGAATTGTTCCTGTTTTTGATCTTAGGTGCATAATGTTAAAACCTCTCAGATACATTGATACTACTGTACGCTTTAGTGTCGGACCGCTTTTATCGCTAGTAACAAAAGAAGTAGCCTCAAAAATATTGGGTCCTCTTACGACATTTGGAACTATGGATAGTGAGTTATTGGCTTCTCTCATGATTGTAACAGGATCGCCTGCCTTGAGTTTCAGCTCATTTACCCACTTTTTTGGAAGAGACAACACATAGGTTGACCTTCCTGTATACTGAATCTTTCTTACTTCGTTATTTTCAACTGTCTGCAATATAGATACCTAGATATCAGTAGAATATGGGTTTTATGTGTAGTGATCTGTATATAGCATATAGATGTATATAATCTATATAGTCTTCTAACGTCTGGGACTTGCATCACCGGTGACAACATAGTATACGCTGTCACCGATATAACAAGCATGGTCTGAAATTCTTTCTAAATATCGAAGTATTAACAGGGCTGAAAGATAACATCTTAGATCGTAGTTTTTCTTTTTGGTTTGGGTCGATTGGCTCAAAGCCTTCTTCAAATAATTACGGAATATGGAATCTACGCTGTCATCCATCATATACAACTTTTGTGAAGCGTTTTTGTCAAGCTTTTCCAGTGATTTAACACCCAATTGAATCATTTCCTTGGAGGTTTTAGCCATTGATATGACGGGGGACTTGTCACAGTTTGGAATTGGACCTATTGCTTCCAATACCTCTGCTATATCGTAGGCATATCGACCAAATCTTGAGAACCCATACGCAGCATCCATGCAAGACTGGATAAATCTGAGATCCTTGGCAACTGGTTGATATCTTGCTATCAATTCAGTTGCAAAATCTGTTACTTCAATTTGTAAAAATCTAAGTTTCTCAGAGCCCTCAAAGATCTGCGCTCGTAGCATAGTACCTTTTTCATATGATTCTATTGCAGAGTTTACCACCTCTTCAGAAAGATGCCCCATATCCATTATGAGGTTAGTAATTCTTTGCAGACCGATATCTAAAAGTCGGGTCAACTTGACAACTAGAGGTTAACCAAACTTGCCTGAAATGTAGCGCTCTGTTAATTCCTTTTCTGGCTTCATAAATATTTGATTTGTCGAGCCGTACTCTATCAAATCACCGAGGTACATAAATGCAGTAAAGTCAGAAACCCTGGCAGCCTGTTGCATGTTGTGAGTAACGATTATAATTGTAACACTATCTTTTAGTGTTCTAACAAGCTCTTCTATTTTAGACGAACCAATAGGATCCAGCGAAGATGTTGGTTCGTCCATTAGTAACACTTCTGGTTGCATTGCTAATGCTCGTGCAATACAAAGTCTCTGTTGCTGACCACCCGATAAACTCATTCCAGGTTTTTCAAGTTCATTTTTTACCTCCTCCCACAAAGCTGCATTTTTGAGGCTTTCTTCAACAATTTCTCTGATTATTGTTTTGTTTCGCATGCCATTTAGCCGTAGACCTGCGGCAACATTATCAAATATACTCATTGTTGGAAACGGATTTGGTTTCTGAAAGACCATTCCTATTCTTCTTCTGATTACAACAGGATCAATTGATTTACCATAAATATCAATACCATCTACTACCACGCGGCCATCAGCATGGGCGCCAGGAGTCATTTCATGCATTCTATTCAAACACCGCAACAGAGTCGTCTTTCCGCAACCAGACGGGCCAATAAAAGCAGTAACAGTTTTCTCTCTAACATTGAGATTAACATCCTTTATTGCTCGCTTGCTGCCATACCATCCATTTACATTCTCAATCCTTACCTTGAATCTCTCGGTACTCTCAGCAGTCTCATTTATTCTTGGTTCTCTAGTCAAACTATGTCCTTCCGTCATTGATTCCTTAGCGTCGAATGTTTCTTCAATGGCCAATTGGAATTATTACATGAGGAAAACGATAATTATGCATTATCTATATAGTAAATATAGACACACTGATCAGATTGCAACCTTAAATGACCTTCTTTGTGCCAGGAACCTTAGACCGACGCTAAGGGCCAGTATCATCAATATCAATACTAGTGCAGAACCCCAGCCAAAGGCATGTGCTGATTCATATGGTTGACTTGCTAATCTCCAAATTCTAAGAGGCAGAGCATCTACAGGACCTGTTATTCCTGTGAAGAAAAGGCTTGTACCTAATATTGTCATAATTAAAGGAGCAGTTTCCCCAGCAATTCTGGATATCGCTATGACTATTCCAGTAAGGATTCCATTCTTTGCACTAGGTAGAACTATTGATAAAGTAATCCTGGCCTTTGAAATACCTAGGGAATGACCGGCCTCGCGCAAAGAGTAAGGCACTATCTTTAATGTCTCTTCTGTAACTCTGACAACGATTGGTATCATTATTATAGAAAGAGAAATAGCTCCCGCAAAAACTGAAAAAGACCCAATCGCCAGCACGATGATTACATATCCTACAATACCTATCACTATTGATGGAAGACCTGTGAGTACGTCGTTAAAGAACCTCACCGAATCAGCAAACTTGCCTTCTTTTGCAAATTCTGACAAGTATATTCCTGCCAAAACTCCTACCGGTGCTCCAATTAGCGAGGCAAGTCCAACAACAATAATAGTACCTTGTATGGCCGGTCCTACGCCACCGCGTCCTGAACCGATAGAGCCTTGGGGCTGGGTCAGAAATTCCAAACTTATGGCGCTAGCTCCATTTTTTACTACTTCTAACAATATGCTACCAAGGGGTATTATGGCAGCAATAACACAGACAATAGCAAAAACAGTAACGAGTTTATTAATAATCATCCGCTTTCTGTAATTCTTATTTACAGTTTCATGCAGTATTTTGCTGTACTTTTTATTCGAATTGGAGTAGGATGTCATTGCGATTTGGCTCCTGATGACACTTTTATCTTCTTCTTCACCAAAAGACGAGCTACGATGTTTATTCCCATTGTGAGGACCAAGAGTATTGCTCCCAAAGCGATGAGCGCAGACAAATGCAAGTCAGAAGATGCTTCATTGAATTCATTTGCAACCAGACTGGCGAGCGTTTGACCTTGCGAGAAAATTGAAGTAGGAATAGCTCCAGGTCCTATCACATTCCCAATGACCATAGTCACAAGGATTGTTTCACCTACCGCTCGACCCAGACCTAACATGGCTGCACCGACCAGGCCTGATTTAACGTAAGGGAATACGGCCATTCTGACTGTCTCCCAACGAGTGGCACCAAGACTATATGCTGCTTCCCTTTGTGAATCAGGAACTACTCTCATAACTTCTCTGCAAATAGAAGAAATGATTGGGATTATCATTATAGCCAAAACAATTCCGGCAGTAAAAATATCAAGTCCAAATGGAGTTTTGGCAAAAAACGGGATAGAGCCATGAAATACATCATACAGGGGTTTTTCTATCAAATCTCGGACCCAAAATCTAAAGACAAATAGTGCCCAAAGACCGTAGATGATACTGGGAACAGCGGCAAGGAGTTCTGTGATAAAAGACAAAGGAGTACCTATGCGGGGAGGTGCAATTTCCGAAATGAAAATGGCTATCGCTAGACTAATGGGTACTCCTATAGCCATTGCTATTGCGGAGCTCAGAAGAGTTCCAATTATGTACGGAAAAGCACCAAATGATTCTCTACCTTCAACGGCGTTCCAATTTGATTGAAAAACAAAGCCGATACCTTCTGCAGAAAATATGTCAATTGATCCTCTGGTAACTGAAAATGCTACAAGTGCTACCATTAGTAACGTATATCCAGCGGCACCAATTACAAGACCATAGAACAACCTGTCGCCTCTCTTCTTTCTCATTACAAAAAGCGAAGAGATATTTCTATGATTTTTTGAATTTGAGGTCATAATTTGTAACCGCCAAATTGATTGGGTAATAGAGATGTAACATCGTTATTATTGTTATTCTTGATTTTATTAAATATGCTTAAGGAGATACGAACCTGAAAAATAAAAGAAGAAAAAAAAGTAGAGTTGTTGGGATTCATTGATGTCCCTTTCATTTGTTAAGATATTGGTTGTCCTTTGAAGGTGAGTGACTTTATGGTGTCTTGATTCAGCTTGACTACGCCATCTGGAAGTGGGACATAATCCAAACTTTCAGCAGCCTTCTGGCCATCGGTTATTGCCCATGATATGAAATCAACTAGTGCTTTTGCTTTGGCCTGATCCAAGTTTGGATCGGTGCTCATTTCTTTGTATAGGAGAATGTAAGAGAAACTGGCAATTGGATATGAATCAGCGCCAACTGCATTTACTAGAGTTACATTGCTCCAGTCTCCATCTCCCTTTGGTAATGTGCTTACATAGCTTTGGACAGCTGCTTTTGTAGATTCAAGTGATGGTTCAACGAACTTGCCTTCCTTGTTCTGGATAAACGCAAATGGGGTATTTGTGGTCAAGGCATAACTTAGCTCAATATATCCTATTGTATTTGGAGTTCCCTTGATAGCATTTGCAACACCTTCATTTCCTGGTGCTCCAATGCCAGTAGGCCATTCAACTGATTT
>JARBAW010000019.1 GCA_029237505.1 Nitrososphaerales archaeon | reverse complement strand
TGCCCACGGGGATTTCGTCTTTGGAAAGAATGCATCAGGTACTCCGTCAGAATTAGGAGTAAATGCCCTAATTGATGTTCACATCAGTAGCCTGAGTAAAGCTTTGGGTTGTTTTGGGGGATATGTAGCTTGTGCGAAAAATGTCAGGAATTATCTAATAAATAAATCGAGGCAATTCATATTCAGTTCTGCAATTCCTACTCATTTATGCAAGTCAGCATTAAGTGGAATCAACATTGCAAAAAAAGGGAAACTTCAGCGAAGGCTCTTCAAAAATGTCAATTTATTACATGATGGTTTGAAGCATATGGGTTTTGACATTGGAAATACTGCCAGTCAAATAATTCCGCTACATATAGGTTCTGAGAAGTTAGCAACCAAGGTTGCAGATGTTCTGTTACAAAAAGGCATACTGGTACATCCTATGAGATTTCCTACAGTTAAAAAAGGACGTGCTGTCCTAAGACTATCTCTATGTGCCTTCCACACAAAAACACAACTCAACTTTACACTAGATCAGTTAGAAGTAATCGGAAAAAAATACGATATTATTTGACAGCATTAACAAATATCTTTATTTTTGCATAATAGATCACAAAAAGAATAACAAATTTATCAAAAGACAGGACACCATTCTTGTTCATTATCTCCAGAATAGTACTTTGTAATTTTTACCAATATGTCCATATTTCATAATTCGAAATTAGAAATATGTATTCATGTTAAGATTAATTTATAACAAGAAAAATCAAATCAATGAATTTGTATATTTCATAATTCGAAATTAGCAATATTTATCTAATATGAGTTTAGCCTATAAATCATTGACAGAAAGAGAGTTGAAATTAAAATTGAAGGTATCAGAACGGCAATTTAGAGACATAAAATATTATTTTTCACTGCTACATGCAGAATCAATAGTTTCTGGACTAAAATTTGCGTATAATAGACAGAAAGCTGAAGATGGCGGTTACCTTAATGTTGGAAGAAAGAGTTTTGTTAAAAAAGAAACAAGTATGTTAACCAAAGAGCAGGCCAAATGGAGATTAGCAAATTGGAAATCAATGATTAAAACTTACAGAAATAAAGGATACAGCTACCCTACTATAAGTAGGATAAAGAACGTTATCAAATTAGTTGCAAAGTCAGGAAATAAAAAATAGGGATTAGTAGGTAGATGCTTCTGTACTTTTTTCGTCAATCCTGATTGATGACAAGTCAGGGAATTTCTCTTTCATGCTTTGTTCCACTAATGTGGTAGCTTCTTCGATAATGCTTGTTGATTCTTCGTTCAATGCTCTTCCGCTGTCTACTTCGTGCTTTGGTATTTGTGCAGAATCAGATAGTATTCCTCCCATAAGATCGGATATTTGGGAAAGTGATTGATCTGCTTCTGGAACCATTGATGACAAGCCGCCTTGTATGTTTTTTATGACAGACATTGCTGGAGTTAGTGTAACCACAACATCTCCTAATTCAGTAATGGTATTCAGTCTCAATTGAATTTGTTCAAGTGCTAATTTAGCTGAGTCAACCATTTTGCTCATCTTGCGAATTTGTGAGAGTTCATTTGATAGTAATTTAGCATATTGGACATCATGATTTTGTATTGAGTGAACGATTCTTTTAAAAATAACTTGATCCTTTTCTACGATCTTGGCAGATATCCCATCTAGTTTTGTTATTTGAAGTTCTAGTTTCTTTTGAGCTTCCTCAATTCTTGGCTTCAAAGGTGGTTGTGATTTTATAGTTTCCAGTATTTTTACTGCCATGTTTTCTGGTTGGGTTTTGTTCCACTTATCTTTAAAGGACATTGTTTTCTCTAAAGCCTTTCTCTATTTTTGTTTATAACATCAAATGTAACCGAGATCAACGGTGTCGTGGTTACATGTTAAATGATAGGGTTTAGAATTCCGCTCATTTTTTGGATTTGTCAAACATGTGCAGTAGTTGCTTCACAGCTCCGTCCATATCCTCTTCGCGCACTTCAGGAGAAAGGCCATTTTTTAGGAGATTATTTATCGTATTAGAAATCTCAGAGCTTATTTCGTCAAAACTATCAACATCATTAAATCCTTGCTGATATAGCCTATTTAGTTTCATAGCATACATCCTGGTTTGATCATTTATTGTGACTTTGTACACGTTGTCATTTACTTTTATTTCCTCATTAGCCATGGTCTTTATCAATGAAAATGACCATGATCCTCTAAGAAAAATGTTTTGGTATGGTTCTCTAATCAGATTCGGTAGAACTTGACGCAAAATCATGATCGTATCTGATGCGTCACGTATTCCGATAAATGGTCTTATTGAGCAAGCAAGTAAAGACCTAGTCAGATAGCATTGCTCTCAGTTTTTGTACCATTATTTCACCTTCGGATGTGAGTGAATAATATCTAACCGCCATAGGTCTAGTCTTTGAAGATGTCATTAACCCATACTCACTAGAAACTAAGCCTGCCTTTTCTAATTTAGACAAGTGAAATGAAATAATCTTTCTGTCCACACCTA
>JARBAW010000137.1 GCA_029237505.1 Nitrososphaerales archaeon | reverse complement strand
GAACAGAACTAATGCTAGTATTTATCGTCTTTTGACCCGCATTCTCAACAACTGCGTCGACTCCTATGCCACCAGTTATTTTTCCTATTTCAAGTGCTATGTCTTTCTCTTTTCGATTTATCACATAATCAGATCCTATGTCATATGCAAAATTTAATTTAGAATCGTCAGATATAGTACTTATGGTCCTTATACCGAGAGCCTTCGATATTTGAATCATGGCCATTCCCAGACCGCCAGAAGCTCCGTATATCAATACTGTATCATTTTCCTTTAACTGTAGTTTTTTAATAATGTTCCAAGCAGTTAAATATGAAATTGACAGTGTTGCAGCATGTTCTTCGCTTACTTCATGAGGTATTGGTATGATATTTGTTCTAGGAACAGTTACATATTCGGCATAACCACCATTGTACTTGCTTAAACCGCCAATTATTGAAAAGTCATTACACAGTGTTTCAAACCCATTCCTACATACATGACATTTATTACAGCTTATTCCAGGATATATGAGAACGCTAGATCCTTTTGGAATTGCCGCACACTCTTCTTCCAATGAACCTACAATATCACTACCACAAATATGAGGAAAACCAATAGTTATACCAGGAATTCCCAATCTTGTCCATATGTCAAGGTGATTTAAGCCACAATATTTTATCTTAATTAAAGTTTCAGATGAATTGGATACCGGAGCTGGGAAATCCTGTACATACTTCAAAACATTTGGAGCACCATGACTGTATATTGGAACAGCTTTCATAAGTTACCAGTTTTCCTTAATTAACCTTGAATATTATGCATTTCCTTTAGATCATCCTTGAATTGAGATAAGTCATCTGGAACCTCGGCGTTTATCGGATCTCTTAATGAATAACGCTTGCCATTTTCATTTGTCAATTCTCTTTTTGTCGTCCATATTAAAGAATTAAAATCAACTATGGCTTTTGTAAATTTACACATCTCTTCATAATCATTAGATTGAATTGGAAACTTTTGTAAATGAATGCTTTCTTGAGAATACATCGTAGTCCATAGCTTGTCTGTAATAAATGGACAAATTGGAGACAATAATAACAATATAACTGAAAAACACTTATGCAATGCGTATAATGCAGAATGTCTATTGCTTTGAACATGATCGTTGTACGCGCGCGATTTTACTAACTCGAGGTAGTGAGAAGCAAAAATATTCCAGGTAAATTCTCTTATTTGTGAAGCTGGAATAAAGAAATTATATTCTCTATACCCTTTGGTACATTCAACTATCAAATTCGATAGTTCCCCTAAAATCCATCGATCCGAAGGCATTAAATCAACTTCTACTGTTTGAATGTATTCAAATGAGGAAACAAATCTTCCAATATTCCATAATTTCGTAAGAAACTTTTGTGCCTCTGAGATCTTTTGTTCAGAACATCTAAAGTCCTGACCATGATTTGCTTCAATTGCTGACCAGAATCGAAAGGTGTCTGCACCATGTTTATTGATTACGGGAAATGGATCAATTACATTTCCTTTACTTTTACTCATCTTTTCACCATACTCATCCACTCCGTATCCCATAACCCAGACCTCACTCCAGGAAAGCTTTTCTGTCAATTGATAACACCTCAACATTGTGTAATATAGCCAAGTTCTTACAATGTCTTTTGCTTGAGGCCTTATTTGTGTTGGATATGTTCTTGCAAAAAAATCATCATCTTTCCTGTATTTGGTTACAAATAGCGGAGATATACTAGAATCCATCCAAGTATCAAAGGTCCTTTCATCACCCACAAATTCACTATGACCACAATTGATGCACTTATCAAACGGGGCTTTATCTTTCCACGGCCTGTAATATTTTCCAGGCTCAGGGAGCATTGGTTCTTTGCATTTATTGCAATACCATATTGGAATTTCAGTGCCATAAAATCTCCTTCTAGATATTGGCCAATCTATTGCAACTGAGTCTAGCCAATTTAACAATATCTGCCTGTGAGATTCGGGATAAAATTTCAGAGTAGATGCAAATTCTCTTAGTTTGGGAAGATAATCAAGTTGTTTAATATAATAATCCTGCATGGGGATTATCTCTACCGGAGATTTACTTCTTTCGCACATCGGTATTCTATGAAGGATTGATTCTTGTTTTGCAATATACCCACCATTTTCCAAATCATCAATAATTTTTTTTCTTGCATTATCTATCGAGAGCGTAGAATAAATCCCACCATTCTCGCTTATTTTACCATATTGGTTTATAGCCACAATTTCTTTTAAACCAAATTCCCTAAATACTTGTACATCATTAAGATCTCCATAGCTGCATACCATCACAGCTCCTGAACCAAATTCAGATTTTGCGGAATGATGTGGCAGGATTTTTATCTCTCTATTAAATAGTGGCAGGATAACCTCCTTGCCATGCATTTTCTCATATCTGGTATCGGTCGGATTAACTATAACGCATTGACATGCAAAAATCAATTCAGGCCTGGTAGTAGCAACGATCAAATCTTCATTTTCATTCTTTAACTTAAATTTCAAATATACTAGGTCAGTCTTCCTTTCTTCATACATTATTTCTGCATCGGCAATTGTAGTTCCACAGCTAGGACAATAGTTATTTGGTCGATTCGCGGAATAAACTAGTCCTCTATTCCATAAATCAATAAAAGTACTCTGTGTTAACGTGCGATATTCAATTGAATCTGTCCTATAGTAGTTCTCAAAGTTGGCACTTAATCCGATACTCTTCATTATTTGGATCATTTCTTTTTCCAAATCATCCAATGAAATTCTACAGAGTCTAAGAAATTCTTCTCTATCGGTCTGTCGCATCCTAATCTTGTGTTTCTTTTCAGTGTAAATCTCAACAGGTAGCCCGTTTCTGTCTATTCCAATTGGAAAATACACATTATTGCCAAACATTCTTGCTGTTCGAGCTATCATATCAATTTGCGCATAATGTGCCGCAGCTCCTATATGCCAGGGTCGTCCTGATGGGTAAGGAGGTGGCGTGTCAATTACAAAATTTTTATTATCAGATACTTTGAAATCATATATTTTCTTATCAAGCCATCTTTGCAATATTGCGTTTTCAATATTCGAATTCCATATCTTTTCATCAATTTTTTGTTGCATCTTCAGGTTAGAACTAATCCACTAGACGGCTTCTATTTAAGTTCACGCTTCGGATTAATCAAAAACTTGCTATTCGATCCGTAAGGATATTGATGTTCAAGTAATCTATTTTTATCATAAATACAATTGTTCTTTACCCTCTTTACCTAATATTCGCCAGTATATGTGCCCCTTTATTCACTCCCTCGTAAATATAAACACCTAGAGCTTCTATGTTTGGAGGCATTTTTGAGGAAAGCAGTTTTATTATTACCGAAGAAAGATTCTCCACAGTTGCCTCTCCTGGCATCAGAAAAGTTGTATCTTTAGGAAGTTGTAGATTGAAAAATCCACGAGGACCATTAAATGATACATAATAATGAAGACTATCTTCTTTGTAAACGTATTTCTTGTTGATAAAGAACTTGTGATCCAATGTTGAAAGGGTATCTTTAATGATTCTCTTTGCATCACCAAAATCGATAACTAGATTATTCACCATTTTTCCAATGATCTCTACCATAACCGTAGAAGTGTGACCATGTAGTATGGAGCATTTTTCAACGAGAGGTAAGATATGGGCATAGTCAAAAGCCAGTGACGAATCCTCCAAAAATATGGAACCGATCTGATCTCCTTCAGAATCAACAAATGATATTGTCTTAAAATCATCAGATTTTACACCAAATTTTGATTTACCAATTCCTATGATATCAAGATCAGGATTATTCTTTTTTATCTCATTGAATTTCTCGAGATCTTGTGCAGAATCTAATATCTCAATGTATTTGTTGTCAATCTTAAAATCAACGAGGACCTCGTTTCCATTCGCCAACTTTATTTTATAATCATACTGATAATCCTGCTCTAAAAATGAAAGTAATTTGGAGAAAGATAATTCAGTCTTGCTCCTAAGCAAATTTCCCTTACCATCAATATACTTGAGATCTTCGTCTAGAATTATCTTCTTCATTTATTTTAATTCAAAGAATCCAGATATATACAAGTTACTTTTCAAGGTCAATGAATTTCAACAAATCCGAAAGATAATCATCCATATTTCCTACAATTGAACCTCTCTTATACATCCTATCAAAATTCATAAACACTCCCAAACGTAAGCCAAATCAGAACTAATTATTACATCTATTAACTATCTGGGTCGAGATAATTGCTGTATATGAACCAGGCGAGAAACAAATTAGTCTTTATCTTTTGTCGTTTCAAGGCATTGTAACATTTATCGAACATAAAATATTTTATCAAAATTACACAAATCTCTAGATCTTCTTAATTAGTAAATCTTATTGCTCTTACGAATTGATTCAAATATGTCATATATTGTTATTTAGTCACGCTTGAGTTACATCAATAGATTTCAAAAATCTTTACTAAGGTAGTAATTGTTTTAGAATACTAGAAAAATCCTAACTTGGCTGAAAATTGATGTCTTTGCCATTTTTGGTTTAGTACTATTATTATCAAAAGTCAGAATTTAAATGGCTTGTACTAAAGACATAAATGAAATTATTTTTGATTATAATATGTTGTACAATTCCGACTTAATTGAGGCATTGTTTGCAGCTGTCTCTGAGAATTTGAGAGGAATAGACAAGATTGGGATTGCCTTTTCAGGTGGGATAGATAGTACATTACTTGCAATAATTTGTAAAAATATGAATATCAACACTACATTATTGACCGTTGGTTTCCCCGAATCTAATGACATAGAGTTTTCAAGAACAATAGCACGGAAAATCGGTATGACTCACAAGATTTTAGAAATAGATAAAGATCAATTTTCAATATTTTCTAGAAAAATAAGGAACGAGATGACTTGTAGAAATTTATCTCACATTGAAAATTGCATTGCTTTTAGTTATGTTGCTCAATTGGCACGTGATAATCAACTGAATGTAATATTAACTGCAAATGGTTTTGATGAGCTTTTCTGTGGGTATAATAAATTCAGATTGATATTTAATCAAGGATATGATACTATTAATAAGACTATTGAATCAAGGATCCTAAACGAGTTTGAGTTAATTACAGAAATAAAACAAGTAGTGGAAAAATATGATGTCAGTATCATACAACCATTTCTCTCAAAGGGATTCATTTCTATTGCAATGAAGTTTCCTATCTATAACAAAATAGTTAGCGATGATGATTTATTAAGAAAACATATAATTAGAAAAATTGCGTTATCCTTGGAGTTACCACCAGAGGTAATTATAAGAAGAAAAAAAGCTTTACAATACGGTTCTTTAATCCACAAGAATTATAAAGGATTAGATTAACGGGACTTGTATTTTTTACTTATTTGTTCTGTCCTTTTAATGACATTTTTTATAATTCTTGTCGATGCAGCCAGATGAGAGTTAGCATCAAATATTGTTCTCAATTCGTTCTTGTTTAGATACTCTCCAATAGAAGGATCTTTCATTATCGCATCTTTAAAGTTCCTATCATCAACTAGAGTTTCAAAAGCAACTCTTTGTATGCTATCGTATGCTTTCATTCGCGGAATACCCTTTTTTACGAGGGCTTCAAGAATAAACTCTGCAAAAATTCTTCCCCTTGTCTTATTAATATTATCTAAGATTCTTTGACTACTTACGGTTAGCCCTTCGATTACTCTTATCATATTGTTTATCATTTCGTCTAAAAGAATAATGCCCATTGGAATAGTAAATCTTTCATTCGCGGAATTCGAAAGATCTCTCTCATGCCAAAGTGAAATATTCTCTTGAGCAATATTTGAAAAGGAACGAAGTATTCTTGCAAGTGAAGATATTCTTTCACTCTTTATGGGGTTTCTCTTCACTGGAACGGCACTGCTTCCCAATTGTCCTTTTTTAAATGGTTCTTCAACTTCTCCAATTTCAGTTCTTTGTAGATTTCTAATCTCTGTTGCCATTTTGTCCAAAGAACTTCCTATTAACGAAATTATGAATTGAACCTCTGCCAGTCTTTCTCTTGGTATTACCTGTGTAGCTGCCTCTATGGAATAAAGTCCAAGTGCCTTAGCCACCTCTTTTTGTACATCCAGTGCCTTTGATCCCATCAAGGAACCCGTGCCTACCACTCCCAATGTTTTACATAAAAGAAATCTCTTCTTACCCTCTTCGATCCTCTCAATGTGATATGAAAGTTCGTTGGCCCAAATCGCAAATTTTAATCCAAAAGAAATTATACTTGCATGTTGTCCGTGAGTTCTCCCTACAGAAGGTAAGGAATCATATTTTCTTACCTTATTTATCAATAACGAAATCAACTTGAATATTTTTGGTTCTATTATTTCAAATGCCTCTTTTAACTGCATTGAGATAGATGTGTCTACAACGTCGTTGCTGGTTAATCCGTAATGTATCCATGGTCTTGTCGAAGGTGAACAATATTCGCTTATTGCCTGCACTAACGAAGCTGTGTCATGTTCACTTATTGATTCCAGTTCTTTGATCTTTTTTGTTGTGATGTTATTTGATCTGGCTACACGTGCTATTTCTCTTGAGGCCTTAACTGGAATCATTTTGAGCTTGCCTTGAGACAATGCAACATGTGCCTCAAACTCAAGCTGATATCCGAGTCGATCTTCTTCTTCAAAAATTCTTCTTATTTCATTGCTACCATATCTTCCAGAGTCAATAGGTAAAATTGGCATCTACATTTAGAATTAGTAAACGTAAAATAAATATTATTATTTTTTGATAAAAAAATTCCAATTAATATTGAGCTAGTGTATAATTTCAACAAAATTCTAATCTAAATTAAAATATTTTATTCTTATCTCAGAATAATATTTATAGTGGAAACCTTTACAATCCGCTAATGAATCGTAGT
>JARBAW010000136.1 GCA_029237505.1 Nitrososphaerales archaeon | reverse complement strand
GCATCTTCTGAGGATTGAGAATACGTTGACTGAGAACCCATGACAGAAGCACTATACAAAATTAGCATTAATGAAATCAGAATCATAACGAACTTTAAATCAGTATTGAAGTATTCTAATTTTACAATTTTCATTTTGTTGTTATCACTATTCTAGGGCCTCAATAGAGGTCATCAATATGAGTTTCTAGTCACCAAATATAAATTTAAAACTAAAAGAATTGAGCCGAAAGCGACGTCAAAAAAAAAGTCGCAAAAATAGACTTATTTCTGTAAGTATTCAAATTCTATTCAAGAATTGTTTTCACTTTCAACATGATCTTCTCCTCCCTCTGAATGACCTTCTTCCTCCCTCTGAATGACCTTCTTCCTCTTCCTCAGAAAGATTCAGATAATATATGCTGTTGAGCAAAGAAATTATCTTCTCATCGACATTACTATCAATTTCATCAAATGGCGCATTTCTATCTTTTCTTTTACTTCATTTAATCAATCTCCCAATTTAGTAGAATTTGTAATAGAATCTTTTTTGGTATCATTAGGGTTCTTAATTGCTTGCGTTATGATTGCCTGATCTATTTGATAGTCTCTTCGTCAACTCTTCTCAAAGTTTCATTACTACCACTTTCAGTTGATGTACATTAGAGGTCGTATTTGCATCAAGTTCTCTTTCATGCCCTTCTTTCATTACCAGAGCCATTCCATAATGTTCCAGAGTTTCACCGACCAAATCATTAACTACTAATGCATTCATGGTGGCATTTTGTTGCTGTTCTTGATCTATTCTAGAGTTAACAACATCCGCAAGAATGTCGTTTATTCCAGTAACTTTGTCTGCAAGGAAATACGAGATCAGATTCTATTTTTACGCTTCAAAAAGACTATTATTATTGCTATGACAATCAATGCTGGTATCAAATAATATAATATTAGTTCATTTGTTGGTATTACCTGATTTGGATCAGCAGCTGAAATGTCAAAATCAGCAGAAATTGGATTCTGCGAATATGCACGATCACCATTTATCTTTACCAACAATGAAAGTTGATAATCTCCAATTCCCTCAAAAGTATATGGAAAGGTTATATCGCTAAATTCATATAATTTGTAGGGGATTTCCCGAATAATTGAACCATTTTCTTTAGTTTTGACTACTAGCGATGCAGAGATGTTATCTACATTTTTATTTTCTTTATCCAGAATACTAAAATTTAGTAAAGTTGAGTTATCACCTGCAAAAGGAAGAGGAGGGTATGGCGCAAATACTATTTGATAGTTTCCAACATTCTTGGTTGTACCAAAGAAATGACCATGAGTAGATTGTGAGCTTATATTACTACTAAAAAATAGCAAAAGGAGGAACATTGAAAGATATCTAAAACAGAATACTTTTTGTTCGGCCATGAACATTCTGTGTTAAGAGGATTGTATGACCTTATTTTTAATTCATTCCATTTTTTCATGACGGAATCATGCCAACTTGCCCTGTTCTGTTCAAAACAAACTTTTTCCAAGGGTTGCTGTGTAGTGCCTCCATCTAAGATGAATTAGTTTTTACTAATGAAGATATAAGAAGGGGAAATTCTCGAGAAGATGGATTTTGATAATCTGAATATAGTAGGATATTTATCAGTTTTTATGACATTCCTGGCAATATCTGCTTGCAGAATTAATCAAAATCATTTTGCGTAATTGAACATTCGAAAACGCAAGAATGCAATCAATATGAATGATAATTTGTTAAAGCCGTTCCAGCGAGGATTATCCTATTTGATTGTGCTTCCGGCCATTCCCTTTCTAACTCTTAGTAACGAATATAAATATCCCGCCATTACAATTCCAGCAATACTGATACCCATGGTAGTTAACAAAACCAAATATGAAATACCGGAATCTCTTTGTAGCCTATCAATAGTTTGTTGAACTCCAAGTACCTGGTTTTGTGATTTGTTTAAATCATCCCTGCTTTTTTGAATGTCGTTTGAAAGTTTGCTGATGCCGTCTTGGACTTGCTGATCAATGTTATTAGTGTTCGCTGTATCTACTGAGCTATCAGGGAAGGAAAAAATGGATTTTGATTCTACATCTTCTATCTTAAATTCACTATCAACCTTTTGTCCCTTGACATCGCCTTGAACTACCAAGCTATACGGCCCCACCCTTGTTGGAATTATCATGCCTTCATATCCACCATCAGTCGTCGGCGAGGGCTGGAAATCTAATGCCTTTACAATAGTGCCTGATTTTACAGACAGTGTAAGATTCGCTAAGGCATTGGCAACAGGCACTTGTTGACCACTTGTTTCCTTGTTAACTTGAAGTGTAATACGAGTCAAATCACCCGCGAGAGGGGGCTCTGTTAACCAACCGACTTCGATAGTTGTGTTTCCAAAGGTCTTACTTATGTGCGCAAAAGACTCTTGGGGGATAATAGTAAAGGTTACAAAGGACAATAGAAAAGTTCCAATTACAAAAATAGTAATTTCTACCATTTTCATGTGTATAGATAAAGTCTTAATACGTGTTATATCCTTTGTCATCTTTATTCGATTGATGTACTAGAAAAAAAGGAATAATAAAATATTCAAATCGATAGTATTTTTGGTGATATTATATTGATTCTTCATTTTCCATCATATCCAATTTCATCATATCATAATAGAAATTACTCCATAGTTTTGGTATTGTGCATAACAGCACTCGTTGGTTTTGGTGCAGTCCACTCAGCTTCTGGACATGCTTTTGTAACAGATAGTAATCCATCGCAATCTCAGTCAGTACCTGTATCTCCAAAGCAAATAGATGTATTTTTTAGTGAACCAGTTGATCTGCGTTACAGCAGTCTAAAAGTTTTGGACTCAACTGGAAAACAAGTTGATCTAAGACAAGTCCATCATAAAGGAAGTGATGAATCTTCGATGGAAGTTTCTGTTCCTGTGTTAAAGGATGGAACATATACAGTTTCAACAAATGTTTTGTCTCAAATTGATGGTCACGTAACAGATAATGCCTTTGTATTTGGTGTTGGACAAGCAATATTGCCCACAAATGTAACTAACACATCTTCTTCCTCTACTCTTTATTTGCCAGAAGCATTGGCAAGGTTTCCTACACTCTTGGCTCAGGTAATGATAGTAGGAGCGGCCTTTGCAAACCTTTGGATCTGGAGACCATTGTCAAATATCTCCGCTCTTACTGGATCAATCTCTCAGATGAGAAAGAATGTAAGCAAAAATTTGGCGATCTATTATATTATTGCCTCAATAATACTAATATCCTCAAACTTTGTAATCTTGTATTTTCAAGCAATTTCAATTAACGCAGCTATAATTGATGTTCTTGGGACCAAATTTGGAACTGTGTTGGTAGAAAGATCGGTGATATCTTTCATAATATTTGGAATATCATTATACGAGTTCAGACAATTTAGGAAAAATGAATCTCACATGTTCTCTAGACTAGAGAACTTTGGTATTTTTATAATTGGCGTAATTTTATTGGCAACTACAAGTTTGATTGGACACGGTGCTTCAAGTCAACAAGTGGTACCAATAGTCATGGACTTTCTACACAATGTAATTGCCTCAATTTGGATAGGTGGAACGTTCTATCTTGCATTAGTTCTGGTTCCAAAAATAAAGGAATCCAAAATTAATTGGTATTACAAATTGTCTACATTGTCAATACTAATCCCTAGGCATTCCTCACTGGTAGTAACGTTATTGGGAATATTGGTAATTACAGGTCCATTTCTATTATACATTCTTGAAGATAATTTGACATTGGTTATTGATTCCTTATATGGTACCTTTTTAATAGTAAAATTGTTACTCGCGGCGTTAATGGTAGTTCTAGGTGGATACAGTAGTGTAGTTATTTATCAACGTGTTATTAGTTTATTGAAAGTTTCTCCAATTGTAAATGGCAATCCTGGAAATGACAAGATATCAAATGAAGGGTTTGAAATTGAAGCAAGAACAACTCGTACAATCACTAACTTTAGAAAAGCGCTTGTAATTGAGTCAATACTTGGAATTGCGTTACTTGTCAGTGTTGGGCTTTTGGTAAATACTGGAATCCCAGCAAGCGAAGAACTAAAGAATCAGGGACAGTCAGGAATGGCACAATCAGACCAAATAAAACCTTATCAATTAACTAGGTTCATAGATAATAACACGCAAGTTGTACTGTCAATAAATCCATTTGAGATTGGAAACAATAATTTCAAGATCTCTTTCCTGGACATTGATGGTAAACCAATTGAGGTTCAATCGGCAGGAATAAAATATCGACAACCTGAAAAGTCAATTGGCCCTATTACTGTAGGACTTGAGAAACAATCAACAGGGGTATTCTCGGCTAATGCTTCGTTTGGTATACCCGGTATTTGGGATATGGAAGTGCAGGGAATTCCAATAAAACAAAACGTGTCCAGCTTTGTGGCTTCATATAATAATCTACTGGTAAAACCCAACTTTGATGGGTTAAAATTTAATGTCACTAATTATCCGATTTCAAATACAACGATTCAGCCACTATATCCTATCTATGACAAGAGTAGGGACACTATTTGGTTTGGTGATACTATTATTGGAAGCGGTCGCATTTTCGCATTCGACATTAATACTGGAGAATATATTGAGCATAAAATCAATGGAACTAATATTGTGACATTGATGGCGTTGGATTCAAAGAATAATTTGTGGTATATTGATCCTCTTACAAAAATTATAGGAAACTATCAACCATCAACAAACCTCAGTAAGCGATTTGCATTTCCAAGCTACGTTACCCCATCCGGAATTACAATTGATTCAAGTGATAAGATTTGGATAACTTCACCAACATCCGGAGAAGTCATGATATTTGATCCGCTGATAGGTAATGTGACTCTTAAATTACCAATTAGTGAAAATAAGGGACTTCCATTTGCAATAGTCTCGGACCCTGTGAACAACCTTATATGGTTGACTGATGAAGGAGGAAAATTGGAGAAAATTGATCCTGCTAATAACTATTCCATTACGCAGTACTCCCCTGGTGGTAATCAATCTTTACAAAGTCCTACTGCCTTGTTGATTGATAAATTATCAGGTGAGATATACATCTCACAGCATGATGGTCATAAAGTAACTTCTTTTGATCCATTGACAAGAACATTTACCGACTTGCCAATAATTAACGAATCAGGTTTGCCATTTGGAATGGCGTTTGATAAGTATGGCAATTTATGGGTCGCAGAACATACGATTAACAAGATTGCGGTAATAGACACGCAAAAATCAAAGACTAGGGAAGTAACCCTGGAAAATTCTGCGCCGTTTGTACAATGGCTTACCTCAGATTCAAATGGGAACATATGGTTTGCACAGCAGCGAGGAAATTCAATCGGAATGATAGAACCCAGTGCAGGAGCTGCTTCGGTGCAGCTAGCAAGAGAATCAACCGTTGTTACTAATGAAAGTACCTCATCAAATATTCAATTGAACCTCAGTTATCAGAATTTTATTGCGCCGACAATTCTCATTGTTATTGTTGCAAGTGCCTTTATGTATGTTAGGAGTGTCGTTCAACTCAAGTATAACATAGCAAATTTGGTAGAGTAAAAAATAGCTAGTCGGTAATTTTGATAGTGTAGGAAATGATGTGCAAAATGAATCTGGCGGCGTGAAGTAAAAACAGTAGTCACGAATTCTACAGGATTAGGGGTGGATAAGTGCGTCCTTAATCCATTAATGAATCTACGATTACTTTCGGAAGCCTTGATTCATATGCTGGACATCAATCTATATCATTTCTAGTTCATCTGAGGATTGCACTAAAGCTTTTGATTTTTTAGGAATCACTTTATGACCCAGATTGTATAAAAATCGTAAATGAGCGCTAATCCCAAAAACTTTACAGATGTTGACTGATGCCTTCGGCGAGCGAAAGCACCAACCATTACCCTCCATTGCAGGATGGAGTGATGCGTAAATTTATTAGAAAATTTATTTAAGACTTGCTTATCGATGAATAACTTATCCTATGATCAATATTACTTTTCATACTTTGATTTACGGAATGGATCCTAACTACGTTATTTTCTTTTGCGATCGCCGTATGACATTCTACTAGACTATCTGTAAAGAGTATGGAATTCTTTTGTAAACTTGGTGTCCGCTAAAATTAATGTATGTTAATTGTCCGGAGAATACTTCAGAACCCAAAGCTTTGTTTACCTCATCAATATCGCTAGCGATAATACAATCATAATGCTATTGATGTACCATTCAATTTAAATTTGGTAAAGGCAGTATTGGTATTGTGCAATCGCAGAGAAGATTTAAGGTACCTAACAATAAACTGAAAGTCTTTGCACTTACTTCAATTATTGTTTCTTCTCTTATTATCCCTTTAATTATACCCCATGTTTTGCATCCGTTTATGATATATCATATTATTATTCATATTATCAGTCTAAATATTGCGGTTTTTCTTGGACTGGTGTCAATTTTCGCATACTTGAAAAATAGCAACATCAGGATGTTCCTTATGGCACTAGGATTTGTAACTCTTGCTGTTGTAGAGGGGATTATGTTACTCTCTTCTACTGGAAATCTTGATAGCGTGATTTTGCCGTCTGTAAATATAGAGTTACCACATATAGTATTACTTGTGATGTTAACATTATTTGGAATGGGGCTGTTAAAAGCAAATTGACCGCTGGTTTAGATTCGATTTATCATAATTCTTCACACTTGTACCTTTTTGATACTTTGCCCAGAGTACAACAAGAATTATTGACATGTGTAGATGAGAATCCTGGAATCCGATATAGGGAATTACTAAGGATGACGAACTCTTCAAATGGCGTGCTTTCGTACCACATCAATAGATTGGAAAAAATGGAACTTCTAAATGTAGAAAGAAGATCCAGGATAACTAGAATATTTCCACGAAATATTTCAACTGACATTGCTGGACTTATTGGATTCTTGAGAAATCAAACTTCACATGAAATCATAAAACTTCTATATGATAAAGGTCCAATCTCTCAGCAGGAAATAATGAGGTACACAAGGAAGGCAGCCTCTACAATCTCATGGCATATTAAAAAACTAATGCAAGATAATATTGTGTGCACAATAGATAAAAATACTATTTATCACGGAGGTATTGACGTTGAAATTCAGTTACAACATAAGAAGGTAAATTTGTATGATTTGATCAACAGAAATATTGTAAACGGTCTGATATATAAGACCAATAACTATATTGACAGAAGTATCAATAATTATTCTGAAATAATGGATTCTTATTAAGAAGTGTAGCAATTCAATTCTGTTGCAAAGACACATATGTATTGAAGATGTTCTTCCATCATGGATCCCCTTACTGAGAAACCTGAAAGGATTGCATTTATTGCCTATAATATCGGAGTCTATGAATCAATTCAAAAATTTGCTTCTTTGATATTGAGTGGTAAGATAAACAACAACCTTGACACAAATAGAATTGCTAAATTGCTATCTGAAACATTGACATTTTATGATGCAAACTTGATCTCCCAATTAATAAATGCACTTTTAGGCAGCAATCCAAAATCAACTATCGACAGAATTGATACCGATGAAGTAAACTATGTAGTGAGTCAACTGAGGGCATGTGGAGTTTCTTTACCGTGATTACGCATTCAATATGATTATTGTTCGTTCTTAATCCTTGGCGTTAAAAAAAGTCATAACAAATTATTCCTAAATCATTAATCAGAACTAGTAAAATTACACTACCCAAGTTATCATAACGTATTAGAATAAATCATATTCATAGCTTAGTCCGCCTTAAATATAATTTGCAAACAATGTATGTTATGGAATCATTCGGAATAATTGAAATGTTAGGATGGTATGTAGTTGGGTTTTCGACGACAATACTGACTCTTCAGATAGTATCAAAACTAAATCTTGCGCATAGAAAAGAAAAGAAAATTGTAAATCTAGGATCGGTCTACGCAGCACTTGGATGAGGATGGGGATGTTTACATCTAAATTCGATGTTGTCATATGGATGCCTCAAAACGACTGACAGCATTGTGCAGTAGAGAAAATGGAAGGATTACGCGATATCCTAAAAAATTACGAATATTGGATAATGGTGTTGAACACTACTTTGTAGAAGTGACTTGCAATGATGGGGTTCAATATGGATTGCAAGCCTACGGAGATGAAGCAGTGTCACTATTCAAAGAAACAATGAAAACTCTTGGAAAGACTGCTTGACCTGGGAAATATGTTGAAATCTTTATTTCTCTTCTTTTTCCATGTTCTCTTTTGCCAGTTTCAATGAGACAGAATTAATACAATAGCGCTTGTAGGTAGGGCGAGGGCCATCATCAAAAACATGTCCAAGATGTGATCCGCACTTCTTACAATTAATCTCTACTCTCTCCATTCCAAAGCTATGATCTGAGAGATATTCTACATTTTCTTCTATAGGCTGATAGAAACTCGGCCAGCCTGTTCCCGAATCGAACTTTGTATCTGATTTAAACAATTCAATTCCACAGCAGATACATTTGTACACTCCCTTTTCCTTTGAGTAATAGTACTGTCCTGAAAAAGGCAATTCCGTACCCTTCTGCCGGCATACCTTATATTGTTCTGGTGAGAGTTTGACTCTCCAATCTTCATCTGTCATATCTTCAATTTTCTTGTCGTCCTTCTGCATATATAATATTGAATAATGATGATATAAAAAATAATAGCCTATTGAATCAAATAATCCGAGAGAATACAATTTTGTGGATTTCTACCTACATTTGTTTTAAAAGTCTACACATGCCTCACGATCCTAATTGATTTGGCATCACTGACTATGACATTTTATACCGGAAGATTAGAAGATGACCTTGGGGCTGGTAGTTCAGTGGTACGAACGTTTGCTTCGCAAGTAAAAGGTCGTGGGTTCAAATCCCACCCAGTCCAATAGACTCAGTTATTTTCAGAAACTATAATCTATAATTCTAACCATATTCTTGACTAATGGAATTAATCTACTGCTATCCAATGTAAAAATATGCAAAAGTCTACCTCTTAAATGAAGTTGATTCTTAGAAAATCTTGTAACATGATCTTGGACTCAAGATTCTTGGATTGAACAATGCCTACTTTAAATTGCTAAAGATCACAAATTTAGTAATGCGATATGTACTAATATTATGATTAATTTTACATTAACAATGGATGTAAGCTTTGACTTTTCAAGTAAAGTTGTACTGATCTCAGGAGGAACTGGAGCTCTGGGAAGAACGTTGGTCAAAAAATTTATTGCATCTGGCGCGGTAACTATTTCGTCTTTTCTTAATGAAAAGGAAGCAAAGAAACTGAAAATAGAAAACCCTAAAGTTGAACTGACTAAATTGGATATGCTAAATGAAGGACAGTTACTAAAAACAATACCGCAGCTGAAAAGGCAATTTGGTACTATAAACATACTAGTTAATGTAGTAGGTGGTTATCTTGGAGGAAGAACTATCATTGATCTAAGTGAAACAGATTGGGATGCAATGATGAATCTTAATTTAAAATCAGCATTTCTGATTACCAAACATATAATACCATTAATGAAATCGGGGAATGGTGGCAATATAGTACATATCTCTTCAAGGACAGGACTAAAATCAGAAGGCGGAGATTCTGCGTACGCCGCATCAAAGGCAGGATTGATACGTTTTGTAGAATCAGCCGCACAAGAATTCAAGGAGTTTAACATCAATATCAATTGTATCTTGCCTACGTTAATCGATACAGATGCAAATCGCAAAGCAATACCGAATGGAGATTTTAGCAAATGGTTATCTGCAGAAGACCTTGCGAATGTAATATTATTTCTGTGTTCTTCTGGAGGGCGGGTGATTAATGGATCGGCTATTCCGACATACGGACTATCATGAACAACTGCCTAAACTTGTATTGGCTGTTCTCATTTCCTCACATTGTAGTTTCGATTCATGACTGAATTGATAAACTTGAACTTGCGAGATATACAAAACCTTGTCCTAGCAAATAAGACAGACTAGAGTCTGAACCCATTAAAGTTTTATTCTTTAGAGTAATCATAAGACTAAGCCTCTAAACACATTCAGCTGGGGAGATGGGATAGCGTTTTACAGTCTGTCTCCCGGTTGAATCTTGTCATCACGAGTTATAGATTGCAATTATGAATACCAAACAATTTCTTGTTATTGCGAAATCTTGCTAATTACTTATTTCTTTTTCAAAATAGCTTGTAAGCTCATCAAAATTCATGACTAATCCATAGTAATTGCGAATATTATCCAGTGTCGAATTATAATGATCAATGTTGTTAGATGCTGTGGCATCTGAGATCATTACGATGTCATAACCATGATTGAATGCATCCCGTAAAGATGACTCTACGCAAATAGAAGTATCAATTCCAGAAAAAATTAGGGCATCTATTCCCAGACTCTGCAACCAGACTTCGAATTCTGTGTCTTGAAAAACGGAATCCCTTCTCTTAATTACTACGTGGTCATCTGGGCTCGGTTTCAAATCGTCCACAATTTCGGCGTCCCAGCTACCTCTGATACAAATAGGACGTTTCTTGATTCTTTCTTCTCTGGATTTTGGCAGTATTCTGTGAGATCTAGTCAAGAGGTCAATTCCTGATTCTTCTCTGACAGCCTGTGAATAAAAAATTGGTATTTTGGCTTTTCTACAAAAATCGATAAGACGTTTAAGCGTTGGAATTACTTGCGCATATCTTGAAACATTAATTCCCATCAAATCATAAGATCCACCCTTACTAACAAATCCGTTTTGCATATCTACTATCAATAAGGCTGGATGAATGTGGTGATTTCTAATTTTCACAACCTAAAATTCTCTAGGAGACTATAAAATTATTCGATTGGATCTTCTGAATAGATTATTTCCAGGATTTTCAATTTCTTGAACACTTATCAAGCGTCACATTACTACACTTAGCTTCAATCAGGAACTACCAACAAAAGCTCATGACTGCTAGATTGTTATCTGCAGCTTTACAGAAGATTCCGTGAGTTCGAATGTACTGTCCAAGTCAAGGGTGTTTTTCAGTGTAGATTTCAAATATCCGTGAAGGAACTGAGATCCCTTTTTTCCAAGTCGATGTCGAATAACTATGATTCGTTTTTCATTTTGCGTTGTTTCATCATAGGTTCCAAGAAATCCATAACGACAAATGATTTTTTCAATATATTCTAACACAGTTTCGAAACTCAAGGTCTTTTTCCAGAAAAGAATTGTGTCACGAGGAATCATTTCACCTGCTGTTACTCCTAATCCGTAGATGTCCTCATTAGGGTACGAATCAAAAAGTGACTTGAGCAATTCTCTATTTACGACTACCAAATCTATTTTGGATAGAAAACGAGTAAATTCTGAATATCGTTTGAGAATCATGTTTACCAGTGCGTTAACAGACACACCCATCCTCTCGGATTCTTCGTCAAGTACCTTGGATAATTCGGTATCGACCCGAAATGACCTTGTAGTAGAATTGGGCACACCTTTGATATAATAATCTCGAAGATAAATGTGTTGGTATGCAACCAAGTGTGTTACATAACATTGCAGTACTCAACTTCTGTGTACTTACTTCTTAATAGCTATCTAACAGACCAATTGTTTATGAGTTTTTCATTAAATCAACTCCCAAAAGAAATCGAAATTCTGAATCAAGCAAACAATAAATGTGAAAATTGTAAGGCAGAAAGTGTCGTATTTGATCATGGCACAGGTGAAAAAATTTGCAGTGAATGCGGAGTTGTTATGTCTGTGGAACGAGAGTATATAGATCCATTATTAGACACCAATACCAATTTGGGTAACATGAACTTGGGGACGCCATCTTCATTGGCGCACCATGATAAGAATTTGTCTACATTAATTTCTTACTCCAACGTAGATGCGGATGGTGTTGCAATTAGTGTCGATCAACGTTCGGCAATACAGAGAATGAGAAGATGGAACAAAATATCCAATAATAATCGCAGTTATCACAGAAATCTCAAAAATGCCTTTGCTGTCCTAATTCGAATTAAGGACAAACTCTCACTAAGTGAAACTATTGTAGAAAAGTCGGCATATTACTATAGAAAGATACTAGATCAAAATCTCATTAAGGGACGTTCCATAAAGGGGTTCGTTGTAGCTTGTGTATACGTTTCATGTAGAGAAATGAATGTACCTAGGACTATAGAGGAAATTGCTGAAATTTCAGACACAGACAAGATATTCGCAGGAAAGTGCTATAGACTATTGGTAAGGAGACTTAAGGTACGACTTCCTTCAATAGATTCGACATCGCATTTGGCGAGAATTGCTAATAACGCAGGAATTAGTGAAAGGACGCTTAGACATGCGGTCCAGATGATGGCTCAAATAAAAGATGATCCTATTTCCTTTGGGAAAGATCCATGCGCAATTGCTGTTGCGGTATTGTATGGCGCATGTCTTGATAAGGGGGAAAAAACCAGTCAATCCAGAATATCATTGTCAGGCAACGTGAGCGTAGTAACACTCAGGAAAAGATTTCTAGATATCAAGAAAATATTCCCGCACATTCCAAATGGCCCAAACGATAAACAATAAACCCTTCTTAAACTAAGATACCAAAACGGTATCTCAAGTATTCTAATATTTTGAATTCAAATTGTACACCGCTAAGCCCTCGGGTCATTACTGAATGAATTTAACAAGTTTTTCATTTTTAGATTTTGTTCAGACATTAAAGTAATATTATAGGTGTGACAAGAAACTTAGAGATGGCCAAGAAAGAAAAAAAGCAGCTCAGCATTATGATTATAGAGGATGAACAAGATATACTTCTTCTCTACAAAGATTATCTCTTGAGCAGAGGTCATAAAGTTCTTGCCACTTCCACAACTGCAAACGAAATATTGTCAGACTATGATAGAATCAAACCAGATATTGCAATCATCGATTATAAATTGCCTAGCGAAAAGAATGGTATTGATGCGGCCATCCAGATTCTGAATAAATACCCATCCGCCGCCATATTGATAGTTACTGCCTATGAGACCGTGAAAAAAGAGATTGCAAGGAATACTTTCTTTAGGGATAAACGGGTAGAAATCTTGATAAAGCCACTAAGGCTTGCGCTACTTGAAAGTTCCATTATCAACATTGTTAACAAATAGACATTGTGCCTGGTTCTAAATTCACGAGAACATCGATTAAAAGTTGCTAAATTCTCTTTATTATCCTATTGGTTAACAGATACTCCTCGTCAGAAGTGTCGATATGATTCATCGATTTTCCGAAAACGGTTTCAAATATTCTGTCCAAATACATCTGAATATGTGGTGAAGTCAACCATAGTTCCTTGTTTCCGTATTTAAAACCATATCGTTGTGAACTGCCCAAGATTTCTCTTTTTTCAAGTTCTCTCAGATAGCCAGAAGAAATTCTACTCTCGTCAAAATTATTTTCTCTCGCAATCTGATCGATAATAAAGTGTATGCCTGATCCATGTTGTGCCGCCGCCTTATTTCTATAAGCTATCTCTTTTGGAATTCCCAGTTTATTGGCCAGTAATCTATGAACGCGTTTTCCGAGCAGATCATCAGGTCCTGTAACATTGATCCTAGGATCAATGTCAAAAGCAGTCTGAATGACCTGTTTGTCCAAATAAGGCTCTCTCATTTCAATACCATGTGCCATAGTTGTTTTATCCTCTCTTTCTAAAGTTTCTTTATACAGTAAAAACAAGTCTTCTATCATGTGATTTCTGAGAGACGAGTATCCTTCCCTTGCTACTATCTTAGGATACCATGGATATCCTCCAAAAATTTCGTCCACGCCTTGACCAGAGAATACTACTTTAATATGATCCTTTCTTGCCAATGCCATTGCGGAGTATATTGGTAAAGCCACTTCTACTTGCAACGCATCACTATCTTCAATCGCACGAATGATCTTTGGTAACATCTCTTCAGTACTTCTTTTGGTAATAACATTCACCTTAAGCGACAAATCAAGATCTTTCGCTACTTTATCTGCAAATAGAATGTCGGATGAGTCGGGAGTTCCTGCGTTATAACATGTAACTTCATTAACCATGTCTTTTGCTAGCCATGCTACTAGTACACTGTCGATTCCGCCTGAAAATATGATCCCTATCCTGTCCAGTCCTTCTGTACGCTTTCTCATTGCTGACATTAAGGATTTCTTATATGCCTTAAGAGCATATTCGAGAGTATTATATTTGAAATTTACTTTGTTAGAATCCAATGTACGTGGTGGCTCTGCAATTCTATATTCCCTCAGAGTGCCGTTGTTATTTATTATTACTGCATGGCCAGGCATTACTCTCCTTACAGACTTGTTACCACCCAAAAGCCATATAGCCTTCTGTTCTGATGCAAACGTTACTTGTTGTGGGTCCTCACTATAGTAAAGCTGTCTTACTCCTAATAGATCTCTGACGAGCGCAATGTCACCAGTCTTGTGATCCTTTATTGCAATACTATACACTCCATCTAATACTTTGGCCATATTGGTTAATGCCCGCAGTAAAGTTGTTGACCTAACTAATTCTTCTTCCAAAAAATGCAGAATGACTTCACTATCTGAACTGCTGACAAAATTATGTGTTGATTTTAATTTATTCTTAATTTGTTTGTAGTTGTAGATCTCTCCGTTATGTTCCAGTGTCAATCTGCCATCACAACTAGTAAATGGCTGTTTTCCTAATTGACCTCCCACTATTGCTAATCGCACATGACCTAAACCAAACTTCCCATCATTATAGGGTGCAGAAAAATCTGAAAGTTCTAATGAATTTACTTTATTCTGTCCCACCTGTATTGCAACTCCATCAGGACCTCTATTGTGCATGCAAGACAACATAAGAATAAGATCTTCGGTTACTCCTGCATTGTTTTTATTCAGAATACCTGCTATCCCGCACATTTTTTCCTCCAACTAACGTCGAAACGTAAATGATAATCCAAAATAATTCACTCCACTAATCATACATCAACATGATTTATCAGTGTTACGTCGCGCTTCAATCTCTGCAATACTTTCATATATATAATCGAAAACATGCCAAATATTAATCATTACCAAGATATATGATAGATAATAAAAATCATTTATATATTAGTCCGTTGTTAGGCATCATTTTTAAATTTCAACGAATGTGAAAATATAGGGATTATGATCTTCTACCAAAAATTATATCATTTAAAAGAACAGTTTGCAAAACTACTTTAAATTAGAAAATCTATTGAAAATTTTTCATAAAATGGTATATTGGAAAAAATCGTAGTGATACTCTAGCGAGTAACATTTATGCCGCCATAGGTCACTTTTTGAAGTATTAATCGAATTCTTATTTTCTTGCTGAATTATGAATTAGCAGAGCTACATAGTAATTGATTAGAAGCCTTTTAGCCAAAGTACTGATCGAAGAATTTAAAATCTCGTCCTTCGTAGGACCTCTCGTGATTAACCTCTCCTTAATTTCCATCAGCCACCTGCGAATCATTGAGATCTGGCTTGTACTCACTAGCTAGTAATAATCGAGCCACGAATGCCGAGTGCACAACAAAATATTTAAAGAAGTTACGGTTCGCAAATTGAATTTCAGTCCGAACAAAGGTCATACAAAATGGGCCTCAATTTCAATTGCTAATCCAGTAATGTTTAAAGACGATGTGATAGATTACAATTCAATGCGTAGAGTGGATTCCAGTTACTCTAATAGTACCGAAGATAATTACTCTACTCGATGTGATGATTATATGGTAAAAAAAATCAAAAAACCAATAAGACTTAGTCACTTGATTACCTTCAATATCAAGGAAGATGATTGCATGATTTCTGGAATATTGACGATAGAATTTGATTATGATTCATCCGATGGCAGTATTAAATATCGTGAAATGCGTTACAGCGATCCTAGGTTGATAAAACATATTGAAGGAAATCCTCGAGTAATGAAAAACATCGACTCATATCTTAGAAAAAACTTGCTGGAATCTGAATATGGTTTCAATTTGATTTCGTAATTTAAGCTTCGGTTCCGAAAGTCCAAAAATTGTAATTATTTTACGTATTTCTTGACAACTCGTATTAAATCATTCATTCCGATAGGCTTGTTGAAGAATTCATCCGACTTGATCTCTTGAAGTTGGCTCCCTTCCAATTCAAAGGCGGTCATTAAAATAACATTAACGACAGGGTCGATCTCCTTGGCTCTTGCAATAAATTCAGCTCCTGACATTGGGCTCATTATTACATCTGATATTATGAGCCTATAATTACCGTGATTTTGTTTAAAGTCATTTAGGGCCTCCTCGGGATTCGTAAATGGCCTAACACTGATGCCATTTAATGACAGAATTTCGCTGAATAAGCCTATGATATCTATTTCATCGTCCACTATCATTACAAGGTTACGTTTCAACAAGATTAATAATCTATCCACGCATAAAATAATTACTCCTCATGGGTCACAATTTTCAGTGAAACTGATCCTAGGCTATTATCCTTGAATCTGCCAGGTGAGTAAAAGTAAACGAATCCCTAGTTTAAGGAATTCGAGTTCTATTTCTTGCTTTTTTATCCACAGGAAGCGTAAAAGTGAAAGTTGCTCCTTTTCCATCTTTGTTATTATACGCCCATATCCTACCACCATGGCTGTCAATAATGCTTTTAGATATATACAGGCCTAAGCCAGTTCCAGATATCGATCTTGTCGCAAATTTTTCAAACAGTCTTGGCATCATTTCCGGATTAATCCCCGTTCCTGTGTCCATTATTTCTACCACAATGGATTCTTTATCTGATACATCAATTTCTCCATTAGTTTTTTGCTTGCCTCTGAAAGAAGATACGACTACGTTCCCCTTACTCGTAAAGTTAATTGCGTTTGACAAAAGATTGTCTATAACTTGCTGCAATCTTGCTTCATCTGCAAATACCGTATTAAAAACATCGCTTTTGGATTCAAAAGATATCCTTATGTCTTTTTCCATTGCTTCTTTTTGATGATCCTCAATTACATGTTTTATTGTTTGATTCAAATCAAAGTATGACTTGATTAATTGAAGATTCTTACCCTCAATTCTAGATACATCAAGTACGTCTTCAGTTAATTTTTGTAGTCTCTTGGCATTTCTAATTATCCTGTCAAAATACTGATCAAAATTTTTGAGATTTGTGTGGATCATCTCCGAATAACCCAAAACTGATTGAATCGGAGTTCTAAATTCATGCGCCGCGATGTCAATGAATTCCTTTTGAAGTTTGTCGTGATATGTCAGTTTCTTGGTTGTTTCTTGTAACTCCTTTGTTTGTATATACACAACTTTTCTCAATCCCTTGTTCCAATAAGTGATAACAAAAAAGATTCCCACCGCGCTTCCTATTATAATCATCGTCGCCATTACTGCAAAATTTCTTTGCTGTGCCACAAGGTCACCCAACGAAGAAGCTAGCGTATGAGGTAGAATCAAAATAATTGTAAAATAGTGTACACCATTCGATATGACAGGGGCAAATGATGCTGTATATTCTTTTCCATCCAATATAATCTCAGTTGTATCTAGTTCCGGACTACTCACAGCTGTTCTAAACACGTTTATTAGGTTTTTTTCATGAATATTCTCATTAAGAGACCGGCCTATCATAGAATCAAACTTCTTGTCAAATATACTTGTTCCGCTATAGCCAGGAATTCCAGCAAGAATCAGCATTCCTCTTGAATCAACAAGTGATATATTTGCTGATGCTAAAGGAGGAAGTTGACTTTGAAGAAAACTATCTAGAGTTTCAGAGCTTATTCCGGCCATAACGGCGCCCCTAAATTCATTGGTATTGTTTTGAGGAGTAATATAATTCTGGGTATCAATTATCGGGTTCAGAATTAATATTCCAGATTGATCATCTGTCAGCTGAATTGCATTACTATACGAAGGAACCCGTGTATCCTTAACCTTCTCAAAGTACTGCTCAGCTATATTAGAAAATTGTTTAATTTTCTCGCCTGAAGTATCATTCAGATTTGTGCTTGACCAAATACTTGTTCCGTTACTGCCTACCCAACTGTAAAAATCTACAAAGTTCGTAGTGGTTTTTTGAGCAGAATTAAGTAATATCTTGGATGATTCCAAACGTCCTTCCAATATTTCTTGAGATGAAGAGAGCATTTCGAGGTTTACGGATACCAAATCTAGTTTGTTCTTGAGTATCTGCGTAAGATCTGAAACCTTGACCAACGTTGTATTCTGAATATGTTGTACAGCAATGTGTTGGACCTCAGAAGAATTTCTAATGTAATATTGGTAAGTGAGAATGGAAAATAGAATACCTACTGCAACAATTGCAGAAATCATGAGGATAATTCTTGTTTCCAATATTCTTTGAGACAAATGTGATGTAGATAGTTAACGGAGCTTAAATATATTGTATATCGTATGAGATATCAGCATGAAATCAAATATTGAAAGTAAAAGTCTTTTATATAATTCTGATGACTTTAAAGTATGATTAAATGTGCATTATGTGGGAGAGAAATTAGTGATCCCACAGAATGTATCGTTTATGAAAGTCATAAATTTGACAAAAAAACTTGCCTTCATATTTTCAAGAAGCTGAGTTTTATCTACGATATTGCAATTGTTGATATCCTCGATTCATGATATCTGAAATATTGTTATGGACCAGGCGGTATCCAAATTCCAGTTCGAAATGAACAAATCTAAAACAGAGAAATAATAACTTTGTTACCAATTGGCAATATTACAAACTATATCATTTTATCCATTAAGAATAAGATGATTCGTGTTCGAGTTAATTAGCTGTAATTGTCCTAAAGACCACGTCCGTATAAATAAAACTAGTTATATCACTGACCATCCCATGCTGGAATTTCGGTAGAATTGTGTGGTTTTTAAATATGATGTTGCGTATTAAGTGATGAGCTTATTTGAGTAATCGAAAAAATTTGAATAATGATCGTGGCGAAACCAGTTTAAAAGTTGCTGAGGCCGAACAATCCGATGTTGGAAGAAAGATTGCCAGGGTGGATCCCAAAATTGCTAGGCAATTGGACTTGTCAGCAGGAGATGCACTTGAAATCTCATCGCTGGGTAAGAAAACTACTGTTCTTTGCTGGCCTGCAAGAGAAAATGATACTGGAAAAGGTCTAGTGAGAATAGATGGTTATCTACGTAATAGGCTTGATGTGGGAATTAACGATTCAGTTGAAATAAAAAAGGTTCAATCTAAAAGTGCGGAAAAGGTTACATTGGCACCCACAGAACCACTAAGAATCGTCGGGGCGGAAGGTTACCTCCAAGAGTATCTTTTAGGCAGTCTTCTTAGTACGGGAGACATTTTTCCATTGACGATAATGGGCCAAAGAGTAGACCTCGTAGTCATATCAACAAATCCCTCTGGTCCTGTCTTAATGGAAGACTTTACTGAAGTTACAGTTTCTGAGGAAAGCGAAAAGGCAGTTCAGGTTGCAAAAGGAGACGGTACGCCTTCAATTTCATATGAGGATATTGGAGGAATCAAAAATGAAGTGTCTCGTTTGAGAGAAATGATTGAATTACCGCTGCGACATCCAGAACTTTTTAAGAGGCTTGGTGTTGAGGCTCCAAAGGGTGTTTTATTGCACGGGCCGCCTGGAACCGGAAAGACACTTTTGGCAAAAGCTGTGGCACATGAAACTAACGCAAACTTTTACACAATTGGGGGGCCTGAAATAATGAGCAAGTTTTACGGAGAATCGGAGGAGAGATTACGTGAAATATTTAAGAAGGCGGAGGAAAATGCGCCTGCAATTATTTTTATCGATGAAATTGATTCAATTGCACCAAAAAGGGAAGAGGTTTCAGGTGAAGTCGAAAGACGGGTGGTTGCTCAACTTTTATCTTTAATGGACGGAATGTCGTCAAGGGGAAAGGTAGTTGTAATTGGTGCCACAAATAGAATAAACGCAATAGATCCTGCGCTCAGAAGACCGGGCAGGTTTGATAGAGAGATTGAGATTGGAGTTCCCGATAAAGAGGGCAGATTGGAAATCTTACAAATCCACACTAGAGGAATGCCATTAGAAAAAGATGTAGATCTGGGAGTAATAGCTGGTATGTCCCACGGCTTTGTTGGAGCAGATTTGCAAGCAGTAGCAAAAGAAGCCGGTATAAGGGCACTCAGAAAAGTACTACCTGAAATCGATCTTACTACAGAGAACATTCCATCAGAAATTCTAAAGAAAATTGTAGTTACCATGGACGATTTTCTTAGTGTAATAAAGGAAATTGAACCCTCTGCTCTACGTGAGGTTTTTGTGGAAATTCCTGACGTGAAATGGGCAGATATTGGGGGTCTTTCAGACGTAAAACAGGAACTTCAGGAAGCAGTGGAATGGCCTCTCAAATACCAAGGATTATTTGTTCATTCCGATGCAACTCCTCCAAAAGGAATTTTGATGTACGGTCCACCAGGCACAGGAAAGACCCTGATGGCAAAAGCGGCAGCTCATGAGAGTGAAGCGAATTTTATCAGTATTAAAGGTCCAGAACTGCTTTCAAAATGGGTTGGAGAATCAGAAAAGGGGGTAAGGGAAGTATTTAGGAAAGCTAGGCAAGCTGCTCCGTGTATCGTGTTTTTTGATGAAATTGATGCCATAGCTCCCACCAGAGGCGTTGGAAGTGATTCGCATGTAACGGAGAGAGTAATCAGCCAGTTACTTACCGAACTTGATGGCCTTGAAGTCTTGTCCAATGTTATAATAATTGCCGCTACCAACAGGCCTGATATAATAGATGCTGCTCTATTGCGGCCAGGACGATTTGATAGATTGTTATACGTGCCTCCTCCAGACAGAGAAGCGAGAATACAGATCCTCAAGATACATACATCAAAAAAACCCCTAGCAGAAGACGTCAAGATAGATACCCTTGCAAATCATACGGATGGTTATACAGGCGCCGATATTGCAGCACTTGCATCAGCTGCTGTTATGCTTGCGCTAAGAGAACACATAGAAAAATATAAAGATCCAAAAAAAGCAGAATCAGCAAAAAACGAATTAAAAGTGCATATGAAAAATTTCGAAGAGGCTATGAAGAAGATTCGTCCGTTATCAAAACATGAAATAGAAACTTACAAGAATATTGCAGAACAATTTGGAAAACCCGCGACTACAAAGGAAGTCATAGACAGAGACACTGCAATAAAATAAAAGAATTTGAAATTTGGTCCACCATTTTTTATTTAAGGTAGACTACTATTTGTTACCATGTTGTATCAACTAGATTTATTTATGTAGATTGAAAAAAGCATCTTTCATTTCTTTCCTGTTTTCCTTAATCCTAGTGAAGCGATTGCTTCCATGACGATTCTGGCTGCATGATTGGCGGTATTTTGATTTAGATCATAATTAGGACATAATTCTACTACGTCCATACCTATCACTTGTATCTTCTCGGTAATTTTTTTTATCATGTACATCAAGTCCAACGGAAATAATCCTCCAGGGGCTGGCACAGATACACCCGGAGCTACACCAGGATCCATACAATCCAAGTCAATCGACATGTATGCCTTTGCAGATCCACATTTTGATATAATCCTCTTAATAGTAGCGTTTATGCCTGAATCGATAATATCTATTGGAGTAATGATCTCCAATTTGTTTTTCGCAGCATTTCTTAGTTCTTCCTCCTCTGCAGCCCTAGTACCAATTAACACGCTCTTCCTAAAATCAATATACTTTGATGAATCAGCAATAACAGAACCGTAATAGTTTCTCGTGGATGAAACAAAGTCTGGGTGAGCGTCAAAGTAAAGAAGGGCAATTTTTTTCCCTTCAATATTATCGTTGAGGGCTTTGAGGATAATAGTTGTGATGGAATGATCCCCACCAATAGTTATGGGGATTTTTTCGGCTGAAACTATGTCAGATATCTTCTTATAGAGCTGATCTCTTGGTAGGTTTCCTATATCGATAATTTTTTTATTTTCAAGTGTTCCAGACATTGGACAGATCGGAATTCTCTTGCCATCTCTTTCAAAAAATTCATAGTAATTTGATGCACGTCTTAGACTTTCAGGTCCCATTTTGGTACCCTTCCTTTTTGCGAGTGATCTCGATTCGTCGGGAACCCCCAAAATCACTACGTCTGCTTTTGAAAGAGATCCAACATTTGCATGAAAATATTTAATCACACATATTAGACGACAAGGAGATAATTTCAATGTTATATCGGATTTCGTCTTGTTGCTATCCAAAAGAGCCCAGGGATCAAAAGATTCCGACGTTTTTGTTTATGTCAAGATTCCAGTGGGTTTTGACCTACAAAACTGGATTGAACAAGATTACAATTTAAAAAGAAAGAAATAAAAAATAATGAATGGTTCTTGACTGTTCGTTATCCTTATTCTGTCAGAGTAGAGAAACCTACTTCAGAAGAATTAGAACCACTGTCTGATTGTTGTGGATTGTCTGTATTGCTTAGCTGACCTCTAATTTCGCCATCAGGGTGTTCTGCAGTATGTATATTTACATATGTATCACCAGAGTCCATTGCGGCAGTCAAGTCGCCTAAAGTCTTGCCTTGCAATTCCCCTTTCAGACTAGAGTCAGTGATGTTTCCTCTGAATATCATCCCATATGCTGTGTCTTTGTCTTTACTAGAAGGTGTGTTCAAAAGGTCTACTACTGGATCACCGTTCTCTCCAACTTTACCCATATGGATATGAGCCATTGTTGCGTTAGAGATTCCTGTTATGTTTATCCTATACTTGATAGTGTCGTTTGCAGGTATGGTAAACTCAGCCTCTCCAGTTGCACTTGATTCTGTTTTAGGTACTTCATCTTGTCCGCTTAGTTGTGCTTTGTAGGGATACTTTGCTGCGAATGTCTGATCAACAAGTGATACAGAAACCAAAATTGTCAGCGAGATAGCTAGTGCTAGAACGCTTGCAAATACCAGTTTGCTCGGATTCATCTCGTACTTTTTGACCTTTCCTCACTAAAATATATTGCGCACAAGCACGTTATAACCTTTATATACTTTATTACAAGCAATAAAAAAATCCTTGTTTTTCCGGATAAGGACCTCTAAATAATATCCTACTTCGTGTGTGCATGAGGGATGAACCCTTTTCTATTAGTTTACGAGATTGAAGTCTTACCCTGTGACTTGCTACAAGAAAAGTCCTAATTTTTAGATCAAAATTGATCCCTTTTTGTTCAATTAGTTACGTCTGATAAAGCAAAGATGTTGAAAGTTAACAGTGCTAAGACTATACTGTTTCGATTATCTTTCCTGCCGAATTTTCCGATTAATCATTGGACTAGTCATTCTAACTGTTGTTCCTTTTTGATCTTATAAAATGAAGAAGGAGTTGCGAATACATTTTCTGGTTATGCACCGTTTCTCCTGATTGTTGGCGCACTGGGAAAATTTAAGCTATCTGTAATCAACAAAGAATCCGATAAAAGAAGTTGATTTAAGTCTCATGATACTAAATGTAAGATCAAAGCCTTCCAAAAGATTGAAAGAAAAGTAAAAAAGTGAGCTAGAAGACGGAAATAATTTCGTTACTCCTAGCCTATTACTTTTCCTAGACAATGTACTGGTTCCCAATGGAAGTTGGATTTATTTGATCCCAATATTTAAACTCACTTCTGTGTTAGAAATAGGAATCGCAATTTCAGTTTATGGTTTGTTCGTGATCATAACAATAATGATTCAATTAGGTGTTGAATATCCATTATTAAGAAAAAATCAAGTATCAAAGATTCCCGTGTGCTTGGGGCCGCATTTGCATTGGAGTTATTCGTATCATTGGTATCAATCTCACAGTGTTCTTTTTCATTGCGAACTTTCATCAAAATTTGATTAATCAAGATGTAGTAAACGATTTAATATAAATAAAACTGGAAGCTACTCTTCAATTATAGAATATCAACCTCAAAATTGGTTTGAGCAGGGAGTTATTGCAACCATAAGTGGAATCTAGTTGATGATATTCATATGAGTACTGCATTGTCGAAAGAACAAAATGCGCAAATTGCAATCTTAGATAGTTACTAGAATAAAGATTACATCAACAAAACATTTTAACGTCTTCATACAACTACATCGAGTTATGGACAATGGATATGAAGTACATATTTACTAAATACTAGATTATCCTAAATTTTGCTTATCTATTACTTGACTAATATTTTATTATTCTTGGGAAATCATGGAAACTGTCGATGCGACCCCTCAGTAATTCGTAAAATCACATATTATGTTCAATTAATCAATTTTGTCTAGTGAATTCTATTGTTTGTTTGATTTTATAAAATTAAGGAAGGATAATTAATAGAAAATATCCCGCCAATCTAGAGTTATCAATTCTTTTTGTTTTTGTTCAAGGGCACTGATTATCGAGGCAACTTCCGCACTCCTACATAGCGAGGGGACATTGTGGCATTCCTAGGAATACTAATTATAACTATTCACAATTAAATTCCTTAATAATGATTTTATGATCTAATGCTTAAGGAATGGTAGGTGTGTGATGACAAATTTGAATTTGACAACCGCAAGCCGAAAGGAAGTCTTGACAATAGTCCTGTTATTGACGTTTGGATATTTTGTATTTCAAATCATTATTGGACTTTCCATAGGCAGTCTTGCTCTCTTGTCAGATGCCGGTCATATGTTGATTGATGCTTGTGGACTTGTTATGACCCTTTTGGCAATTTCGTTTAGTCAAAAACCTGCTACACCAAGAAGAACTTATGGATTTTATCGAGCAGAGATACTTACCTCACTTGTAAATAGCTTGTTCCTCATTTTGTTATCATTTTATATTTTCTATGAAGCTTATCAGAGAATTGTTTCCCCCTCCGAGATAAGCGGATATCCAATGTTACTGGTAGCTTCTATAGGCCTTGGGATTAACTTACTGGCAATTGTGATGATTCGTCCACACACAGTACATTCTGGATCAAAAGTAAATTATCATCACAAAGAACGCAAGGTCAGACATGAAACAAATTTGAATATGCATGGGGCATATCTGGAAATATTTGCTGATACAATCGGGTCGATTGGAGTTATCATAGCTGCATTGATAATACTAAGTACAAGATTCTATCTCGCAGATGCTTTGATAAGTATTGGTATTGCTCTTTTCATCCTTCCCAGAACTTGGTCTCTTTTGAAGAAATCTGTTCATATTTTGATTGAAGGTACGCCTTCACATCTGGGTCATGAGGAAATAAAGAATTCCATATTGCAAGTTAGAGGAGTAACTGGAATATTTGATTTGCATATATGGACCATAACCTCTGGAATACATGCATTATCTGCGCATGTAATAATCATGGATAATAATAAGTCTGTCGAAATCTTGCAAGAGATAAATTCTATCCTTGAAAACAAATATGGGATAAACCATGCAACAATTCAAATTGAAACTTATCATGAATCGGGCAAGATTTAACACTATTACATACTTTGATATTCTTAGATAAGTCTGATTTAATTCTTCTTTAGAACTTCATCTCGCGTTTTGGTCCTCTGATTTTAATTGAGGAAATGTAATGACGTTGAAATTTCACCAGGAATTCGCCATTTGCCAAATCCTGAGAATATTACTGATAAAACAAATTCCGAATTATTGATACTCTAAACAGTATCAAAACAGAACCGTATGATGAGAAATAAAAATTTTAAGCTGACGTTAGTAAACACTTGGCATGTTACAATAAATCATGCTATTGGGTGGCTAATCCTTCTTTAAAATATATCAAGCGTTGGCGGCATCGTCAACAGCGTTATCAGCCTTATCTGCAGCCCTTTTAGCCTTATCAGCTGACTCGTCTACCTCTCTTTTAGCCTTATCAGCTGAATCATCAACAGCTCTTTGTGCTCTTGCAGCCGCGTCTTTGGCCTCATCAGCTTTTTCCTTCCCGCCAGCAATACCTCGTCTAAGTTTATCAAGAAAACCCATTGAGTTAATGTAATGGTTTAAAATATTTAAGTCTTGAATATCACAGGCACTAGTTCACTTTAGATGAGAAAATCAAGCTAATCAAACTTCAAATTGACCCAAGTCAAAATCACATTTGAAGAGTGGTTCGTTTTTGATATCTAACCATCATTTAAGCGATGCAATCTTGTCTAGGAAGGATGTTCTTTTGAAAATAAGGAATAATTAGACCTTTGGAGGGTATAACAAACCGTAAAAAATACCAAAATCGCATGAAAAATAACCACAATTCGAACAATAAACATTTGTTTTTCTATTTACTCACGAGTTTTCTATGAAAATGGACTAGAGACAAATTACAGATAAAGTAATAAGTGAGTAAACAGTAATTTATTCGAAAAATTTTATGTGGGCCGACTCAAATCGCGAGTTAAGACTATTGTTTGTAACTATTTCGTTCACTATATTATCTACCATTCTTGTTTTGAATTTTAATGCCGCTTTTTCTCAAAGCGATGAAGTAAGCTACCTTGATGTAAATGGTACAAACTCTGCGCAACTTTCAAAGTTTAGCGTTGCGGCTTGGTTCAAAACGTCTAATGATTACAATTCTGACGCATTTATAGTAAATAAGGCAGGTGCCTCTGACAAGATGAATTATGGTATATGGATGACAAACGTTGAGACAATAAGGGGGGGGTTTGAGACCTCAAGCGGAAGTGCCTTCTATGCAACTTCTCCGTTGACGTACAATGACGGAAAATGGCATTATGCAGTAGTAACATTTGATGGATCTGCTATTGGCCTTTATATAGACGGACTTACAGTCGCCACTAAATCAGCTTCGGCAAGTCCTGATAGTGGTGGAGATGAGCCTATCAGGATGGGCGCCGACTCACAAACTCTGAATAATTATTTCATCGGAAATGTGGATGAAATTAGAATTTGGAAGAATGCTTTGACTCCACAGCAAGTTGTTGATGCTTATAATGGAAACTTCAATCCACAAGATCTCGTGGAATACCTGGACTTTTCTGAACCTATTGTTAACAATACAGCTCCTATTAATGCTACGGTAACCAATCAAACAGGATTACCCTCTACAAATGGAACCCTGAATAATGGTACTGCTGCTATTGATACTCCTGTTGCTAATAATGAGACTAGTAATACTAATGATACTGCAGGAAATATTCCGCCTGTAGAAATTCCTCAAATTAATAATGATACCGATAAAGGAGACCAACAAATACCTCCTGAGCAGATAAACAATCCCCCAACAGCAACCAGCCAGAGCGTTTCCTTGGATCAGGACAAGCAAATTGATATAACTCTTAAAGCTACGGATCCAGATAATGACCAACTACAATTTGACATTACATCAGATCCATCACAAGGCAGTTTGACTGATTTTGATAAAGTAAAAGGAACGGTAACCTACATTCCCAAGGATGGCTACTTCGGCGATGACAAATTCAGTTTTAGAGCGACTGATGATAATGGATCTGAGAGCAATGAATCTGATGTAAATCTAAAGGTTAATGAAGTAACTCCTCCTTCACAAAGCCAGCAAAATGAAGAAAACAAGGTTGTAGAGAATTCGAACACCAGCCCTCAAGTTGAAGGAAATAACAATACCAATACGCAGATACTGGTACAGCCCAACCAGGTACCCAAAGCTGATGCCGGTGATGATCTAAAAGCAGAGGTTAATACTGAAGTCGAGCTTGATGCAGGCGACAGTTCAGACCAAGACGGACAAATTGTATCATATAAATGGGAACAAACAGATGGCCCAGAAGTAGAACTTAAAGATTCAGACAAGCAAGTTGCTGTCTTTGACGTTCCAGAATCAGCAGCAGATT
>JARBAW010000135.1 GCA_029237505.1 Nitrososphaerales archaeon | reverse complement strand
GGTGCAAAATATTAGTGTATTTGCATCGGTTCATGACAAGAATGGAACACAAATTGATTCTATTCAATCCAATATTATTCCAATACTAAAGCCAGGCGATATAAAACCATTTTCAGCCATACCTGATAACATCATAGCAAAGGATGCAAATTACTTTAGTTGTGCAGGTTTTAATCCAAATGCGCCAATTAACACTCTTGACTTAGGTAATGGAAAGTTTCTATCTTATGGACTGGAAAGTATTGCCAGAATTAGTAATTTCAATTATGATAATTCAACTGACAGCATAACATTCAAGGCTGATCATTATAATCCCTCGGGAGGATTCGTTACATTTAAGATACCACAATTAGAGAGCAATCAAATCATAACTGTCTTTTTGGATAATTTAGGGGCGACAGATGCACAAATTAGCAAGAATGGTAAAACAATAACTACTAATATTTTTATACCTCCAAACGAACATTCCGTTAGGATCAGCGGAATTTTAAATCAATCTTGATTCATGAATCTGTTTAGTATAAAGATAGGAACGTTGACATTTAATTGTTAGAACGTACCTAATTATTTTTCTTCTTCACTTGTACTAGATGAAACATTCAACTTTGTTCCTAGCTTCAATATGTAAGGGGTTACAAAAGTTGTCACAATTGTAACAACTCCCAGGATTGGAAGAATATATGAAGAGACAGCACCAACATCTTGACCACCTTTTCCAACTATTAGTGACATTTCTCCTCTGGCCGATGACAGGCCAAGACCGGTTCTAACAGCGGTGGTTGTATCATATCCTGCTTTTATTAGACAAGGTATGACTATTACCATCTTTGCGGCAAATGATGTAACTATGAGAATAAGTGCTGGAATGATAAATAATGGTATTTTCGATACATCTACAAGAGCACCTACTGACACGAAGAATAATGCTGCAAATACATCTCTAAGCGGTATTGTTATGACGCGGGCTATTCCAGCGCTGTTTGATTCAGCTACCAGTACACCGGCCAAAAATGCACCAATTACCGGTGACAATCCAAGTTCAATTGCTCCAAACGATAAACCAAATGCAAGACCCAAAATTACTATGATCAAGACTGAGTAGTCGGTTTTTCTAGCAAGCTTATCTATGAGAGGAGGCAAATATCGCGAACCTAAAATCAAAATCCCTGCAATGAATCCCAATACAATTCCAAC
Organism: Nitrososphaerales archaeon; assembly: GCA_029237505.1. Classification (GTDB taxonomy): domain Archaea; phylum Thermoproteota; class Nitrososphaeria; order Nitrososphaerales; family Nitrososphaeraceae; genus TA-21. The sequence continues at coordinate 2,936 of JARBAW010000135.1, read as the reverse complement.
CGACAATATAACCTGAACAAGTGATACCGCTGCAGTTAATGCAAGAGATTGTAGTATACCTAACATAGTAATGACTATAACATCTTCCACAATTAGAATTCCCATTATCAATACACTTGACTTTTCATTTATCATATTCAACTCCTCGAGTATCTTTACTGTAACTACAGTACTGGTAACTGACATGGCAAGTGCCAAGAACATTGAATCAAATTGTGAAAATCCCAGAGTTTGCCCAACAAAGAATGTGATTAATAGTGTTCCAAGAGATTCGGCGATACCTACAATAAGAGATATTCTTCCAACAGCTTTAAGCTTTGTAATGGGAAACTCCGTTCCAATTACAAACAAAAGAATGATTATTCCAAGTTCAGCTAATGTATTGATTGTACTTACGTCATGAATTAAGCTAAAGGGTGGAGTAAATGGACCAATGACCATTCCAGCCAATAAGTACCCGATTACCATCGGTTGTTTCAATTTATGAGTAACAAATACCATTACGGCAGCAACAATCATGACAACTGCGAAATCTTGAATTAAAAAAGTTGGACCTAGTTGCGACATGAGATGTGAAAAATACAAGTTGTTACTACCAATTAATCAATATGGAATTTCAGTGATAAAATATGCTATCGAGAGTTATCAACATCGAGATGATAGTTTTTTAACCCATGAGTCTTTATAAATCGCAAAAGTTCGTCATGATCATCAATCTTATAATATCTTTTCATTTTTTCTAAAGTTTCATCGTCATAATGAACATGCTTTTTTACTCTTGCTTTTTCCATACCTTATTAAAATATGTAATCGCACTTAAATTTTTCAAATAAATATGATGAAAAAATACACTTTAGCAAAAATTATTGAATTATTACTACGGATTATCGTATGCACTGGGCTTTTAGGAAATCTAACAATTGTTCTCGCTTTTCAAATCCGTAATATTGCATTAATTTTTCTAAATCCAATTCATCGTATGTCAAATCATATTGCCTTTTCCTTTTAAAAGACGCTGTATGAGTGCGCATTTTTTCTAGGTACGATTACTTAGGCTAACATGATATATTAGCATTTATTACCATTTAAGTACATGAGAATTCCACCAATTTATCGTCCATTTTAAGAATTTTTTCAGCTGTAATTCAAAAAGATAGAAAAATCCAACGAGTTGAAAGGTAGCGACTCAAATTCAAAAGTCGGCGTATTTATTTTTGAACTATTTATTAATATACAGCATAGTTGATATTCAACTTGATATGACATCGGGAAAATATTTCAATAGGGCTGTAATTGCACTTGACGCACCTCACGTTGGATATGTAGTTCGTGAAACAGCTGACAAGATTGTTGTATTCGGAGATGGGAAGGAGAGATACGACATACCATTATCAGAAATACAAACCGTTAGTAAAAATGTGTTAATTGGTTTAAATTTTGATGAGATTGCAAAAAAATATTCTGTAGATAGGGACGCGCCACTACCAACAAGCAAATTTGTTGATCCTTGGAAAAACAGAGAAGACGTGGACCTTGCATCTTATGAAAGTAAATTTCCCAAGTCACTATTCAATAAAGGTGTAAGAATCGAAAACGAAGACCATGTAGGATTCGTAATGAAAGAGACTGATGATAAGATAGTGATCTTTGGCGATAGAAATTATAGATTTGATGTTCCTAAATCAAAGATAATAGCGGTAGGACGTAACGTAATACTCGGAATGGATTGGGATGAACTATTCACCTACAAAGTTGACAAGAATGCACCACTGCCAAGTGGAGATCCCATAGACAAGTTGGTAGAGGAAGAAGACAAACTCTAAGACTCATTTCTTTTGATTCTATATATTCAATTCTTTACCAATCCTCGAGTGCGGGAGTATTAGAAAAATGGTATTGATAGATATTTTCGCAAACAAGAAAGTAGATAATTTTACGGTATTTGCTTCACTACCTGATATGGGTAGAGTTGGCGGATTGGTATCTTCTTACCTGGCAAGTAACCTAAAAGCCGAAAATATTGCAAACATTATTTCTAGTCCCAAACCATGGGTCAGTGTCAAAGATGGAGTTATAGAATCAGCGAAAGATGTCTACAAGATTTATTTTTCAGAGAGTGAGAAGATTTTAATCCTTACCGGCGACTCCCAGCCTGAAGATCATAGGGAACTTCTTGACTTGTGTAATACATTTCTTGACTTTTGTTTGTCAATCGGTAAGATAAAAAGACTTTACACTGCAGGTGGTTCATTAAACGAAATGCTCACAGGTGAACCAAGGGTTGTTGGTGTAGCAACCAAACCGGAGCTGCGAAAGGTACTTGAAGATGCCAATGTGGATACTCTGGGTTCTGAATTTACAACGATTACGTGGTTCAATGGTCTGATTTTAGGGATCGCTTCTGATAGACATATTGAAGCGATTGGATTTTACGGTGAAATTTCAGACAAGGCTTTACCTCAACCTCTCGCAGCAAAGAGCATCGTGAAGGCCTTCTCGAGGATTGAAGGCAAGGCCATATCAACAAAGCTTTTTGATGCACAATATGAAGAAGTCTTGGATCATATAGAAAGAAATAAGGGAATAAAAAGTCTAGACAAATAAATGATCCAGTTTCCCGAATATCTAATTATCTTCATTTACCGACGATTGAAAGTGCCTCTTTTCATACTATATTTCCCATATTGACATTATGATATTACAATAAACCCTCTTGCGATGCCATTTCGAGTTGTATCTGGGAGAGTTTGGTTGAGACCCTTTATTGATTTTACCTCAACTTCCAAATTAAATGTTCCGTTAGCTGGTAATGATATTGTTTGATTTGAAATTCCATTTGTTGCAATATTGTTATTTTTGCTAACTATTTCCTCGCCGCTGCCCGTTTTCACAGACAGATCATAATTCACATCAGCGTTCAGTCTATTACCACTAAG
>JARBAW010000134.1 GCA_029237505.1 Nitrososphaerales archaeon | reverse complement strand
ATGAGCAGTTTATGAAGGCATCTAATTCAATAATGTACAACAAATATTACCAAAGAGAAGTATTGCTGACCAATCCATGTCAGGTGGTTTGTACTGGGTATCCAGAATATCCCGTAAAAACGTTTGAAAATCAAGATTTCTGGGTTTGTCTAGAAGGTAAGATTTACAGCAAAACCGGCGTCGCACAAGAACATGAAATAACTAATTTGATTGAAACTGCGTTTAGTATGTATACGACTGACGAAGCCCAAAAAAGAATACTTTCAGAATGGCTACTTGAAACTGACGGAGACTTTGTTATATATGTCGTTAACAAGAAAACAAATGATTTCTTTATGATAAATGACGTGCTAGGACGTCTTCCCTTATACCATTATCTTGAAAACGAATCTGAGTTGATAATCTCTAGAGAAATACGACTTATGTCTACGTTAAAGGAGGTAGGTTATCTGAATGGTAACATATTTGATACGCATGGAATCGCACAATTCCTTTTATTTTCGCATACACTTGGTAAGAGGACATTGCTTCAAGATATCTCTCGACTAGAACCAGCAACTCTTTTGAAAGTACATTATCAGGATTCAAGAGTTGAAATACATAATCTTCATGTTTTTAATTTTGAGGACAAGGTTTATGCCAACAATAGCATTAAGAGTAACGCGCAAAGTTTGGCTTCATTATTTATTCAGGCGTGTAGAAACAGAGTAGGCCAGAATGCAAAAAATATAATTTCCTTAAGCGGAGGTTTGGATTCAAGGGCTATTGCTGCAGTTTTGCGCCAGAGCAATGTAAACTGTTTCGCAGTAACATCCCCTGAACCCAATTGGAAACCAGTAGCTGGCAATTCATCTGAAACAGACATTGCACAAAAATTGGCCGATAAATTTGATGTGGACTGTGAAAAATATGACGTCATGATACCAAAAGCTAGTGACATATCGATGCTACTAAAAGCAAAAAATGGCTTGGTGTATCTAGCACATAGTTTTCTGCCCCGCTTTCTGGCACAAGTGCAGTACAATCACAAATCTCAAATGATTAATTTCTTTACGGGTCATGGGGGAGATGTCTCATTTACTAACTTATCATTTGATGTGTACGACATTGATCGCTGTGTTAGAGGCATCATACGTGTAAAAGGTCGCTACCCGGTGGAAACCGTTGCAGCTCTAACCAATTTAGATAAGGCAGAGATAATGCATGAAATAAGAGATCTACTATATTCGTATCCGGAAAGAGATGCAAGTTCAAAGTTAATACATTTTTTATTTTTTGAGAACAACGTCAAGTTTAGTTTCGAAATTGAAGACGTAAACAGGTTTTACTTTTGGAGTGTTGCTCCATTCTACTCAGTTCCATTTTTCAGGTATATCTTTAATTGCTCAGATAAGAGTAAAGAAAGGCTGAATTTGTATCGAGAATTCCTGCTTGAATTATCACCAGTTGCAGCCGCAATTCCGAATTCAAATTGGGGCTGTTCCATCTTATCCAAAAGATTCAAGATATTTCAGTACATTTTGTATATGTCATTTAAGTATCCAAATCTTAGAAAATATCTGAAAAAATTCTACGACAAGAGAGCATATAGCTATGAGGAAAATTCAAAGATTATAGGATGTATAAGGGAGCAAATAAAAAGCTGTGATAAGATAACAAAATTGTTATCCTCCAACATAATCGAGGAAATACTGAACAGTTCTGCATATTACAGTCATGAAGCAATAGATAACTTGTTTACGATTACATCTCTTATTGAAGAAAATATTTGCAAAACAAGCACTATTCAAAAATATTATTAGATTTCAGAATTAAATTTCAGAATCAGCGCATCAATTGATATAGCAAATTAATTCAAGTATTTGAATTCGAACTCACAGGTTCCTTCATAATGCGTATTATCATGTACGGTAATCCCCAAAATTGATTGTCTTATCCGTTGATATTTTCATATTAATTGAGACAAAGAATCATAACCCTCACAAAGCCAATGAAAAGCAAATTATTATCTTATATTTACGTCCAAGTCATTTACTTCATCTTACAAAAAATATTGATAGAACCTAAATAATTAAAAAAAAGAAAGCGGAAACTTGTCTATCCGGAGCTGCTGCTTCCGCCGCCGATTTCACGTCTCGATTTTTTAGTTGTCAAGTCGACAATGCTTAGATCCAAGCTTTTCTTCATATTGTATCTACACGTGTATTAAGCCGGTTTTATTTAAATTTAACTCATAATTATTCTGTCTATGATTTATAGAACATTTACATAGATTAAGATGGAAAGGCCATTAGCACACAGAATTTGTAAATATCGGGTAAAATTGTGTATGAGGTAATACGTATGGGTTAAAATTGGCTATAAGATTACTTGAATATTCATCATTTTACTTCACCTGGCTTGAATTTAAATATCAAATCTCCACGAATGTAAATCAATAGACCGCGTGTGCGTAGCGGTGAATATAGGATATTACGTTTGTAGACGAGAGTTATTCCATTATTTTCACTTATTGGTATATTCAATGAAAAATAAACTAAAAATCTGTCTTTATCCTGCCCTTCAACATTGCTGCAATAGAGTATAACATGCTTCCACTGCTAAGCAGAATGATACCAATGACTGCTGTTCCCATGGTAACAAATAACCTATTTGTTAGTTCTGCAGTAACGTATCTCCAAGAGGCAAAGTATTCCAATGCGTTGTATGCAAAATATCCAGAAATGATTAACAAAACAACTCCGGGTAATCCAAAAAATACTATTGGGTGACGCAGACAGATGAATTGAATTATGTCAAAAAATAGGGATGATTTGGTTTCCTTAGTCAACATGACGGAGATGGTAAATAAGATGCCTCCTGTTGTTAGCAGAATGATACCAGTAATTGATGTAGTTATTGACAATAGTATCATGTTTATGGAAATAAATCTGGTCGTTGAAAACAACTCTAGTGAATTGTAAGCGAAGAATCCCGATATAAGCAGCAAAACAACTCCGGGTACACCGTAAAATATCAAAGGATGGCGCAAGGAGATGAATTGAATTACACTGAATAGCACGCTAATTCCATGAGATAGAAAATTATGGGTTGATGTATCCTCTACGTCATAGCTAATTGTGATGGGAACCTCTTTCACGGTAAATTTTTTGTGTCCTGCTCTCAACAGAATTTCTGTGGATATTCGCATACCGTCTTCTACTAAAGTAATTTGCTCTATTGCGCGTCGGGTGTATCCCCTGAAGCCGCTCTGGGCATCGGTGAGGTTTTTGTATGAAGCTTGGTTGGTGATTTTTGTAATTGTTCTAATCCCGATGCTTCTGTACAGTGGAACTTTCATTTTGTCTTCCTTATCTATGAATCTTGAACCTATGACAATGTCGTATCCATCATTTAGTATAGGTTCTATTATATCAGGAATCTGATCAGGGTTATGTTGCCCATCTGAGTCCATAGTCACGATAATATCTGCTTTCCTTTCCAGAGCTGTTTGAAAGAGCGTACGTATGCTTTTTCCATATCCGCCATTTTTATCATGATTGACAACTATCGCCCCAGCTTGTTGTGCTAACTGAGTTGTATTATCAGATGAACCATCGTCGCATACAATCACTTCGTTTGCATAATTGCTAGCTCTCTGAACTATATTCGTAATATTTCTTGCTTCGTTATAGGCCGGAACACAGACTATAATCTTGGGATTGCTTTGAATCTTTGTGATATCAGATGATCGTACTTTTTTCATTTATCGTTTGATTCTGACACAATGTTAGCATATATTAATTTTGAAGCGCTCGAGTCTAAGGAAATGGATTGTTTATTGTCTACAGGAAATAGGTGAAGTAGCAAGTTAATTATAATCAGGAAATTGCAACAGAAAGCTGTCCATTTTACAACCTAGCTCGATATTCAATGAAGGAAAGTTATTACAATGTTCTTAATTAATTGAGTTTCGGACATTAACAGCAAAAAACATCGCTAAAGCACTTCCCCTTATTTCTGCGTGATACTCAATGCTCGCCTTTGCCAGAGTTCAATCAATTAGCGAGATCTAATGTGACTTGAGTATTTTTTGTCCATTCAATTTCTCTTTGTATTGAAAATTATAGTTCTAAAATCCGCTGCAGGATAGTTGCGTACTTTAGATATTCGTTGGATGAAAAACAGGGGGGGGAATTTGTTACCTAAAATGATATCTGCTATAATTATCTCCGGTGCCACTTAATCAAAAAGTTGAATGAACGATGTTTTCTAATCGATATATTTTAACTTTAGAAACTTAATATTACTATATGTGTAAGGTTTTGAATATTCCAATGCTTTTCATCACTTTATTTATTATCACTCTCTTTGTGCTATTGGGCATACATCTCTCCTATCCAATGCTACTAAGAATGTTATCAAAGAAGGACGGGTATAATTTATTCAATAATCAAAAGAAATTTGAAACTGGCCCTGATTTGCCTACGGTATCGATATTGATCCCCGTCTACAATGAAGAATCTGTAGTGGAGAACAGGATCAATAATATATTTCAAAGCAATTATCCAAAGGACAAGATTGAAATAATTGTTATAGATTCTGGATCCAACGACGATACTCGGTTAATAATTCAATCAAAATTT
>JARBAW010000133.1 GCA_029237505.1 Nitrososphaerales archaeon | reverse complement strand
CGAAAAATTCTAGAACTAGATATGGAAACATTAGCTAGAGAGTATAGGCGATTAGAACTCACATAGCATGTTTTGAAGATGAGTCGAGTTTCGCTTAGGTATTTTCGGCCCTCACTTTTAGAGCTTTGTTCATCCTAACAAAACTTTCCCTGAGACTTTCATCTAACTTGTTTCCAACAAATTTAACACCTAATCCACTAAATATTTCCTTGTGGGAGAATAAAATTTTGTCATCGTTGGATTTTTCAAGGACAAAAATTCGCTCTCCATCGAAAACACCGGGTAGAAATGATTTTCCTTTCCATCTTAACTCTTTGTTTGTGTCACATCTTGTTATTATTGGATAATATGTTCTCTTTTTCCCGTTGATCGTCTTAATATTAACTTCAATTTTAGAACCCAAGTTAGCATTTCCTTTTACTCTCGTCATGAATGGATTCCACAATTCGTATTCCTCAAAATTAGTTAGAATATTCCAAACTATCTGTGGATTAGAATCTATGATAATGTTCGTTTCTATTGTTTTCAACTAGTCTAATATCAGACTCTGATTCTTAATAATGAATCTTTTGATATTTAGAAAATTACAGGGCAAATCCACCTGAAAATTCAGTGGACTCCCACTTCGAGTTTTAAGCTGTTTGTTTAAGGACGCAACTTGAATACATACATATGGAATTAAATCCAAATAATTAAGTCTGTTCTATCAAATTATGATTTTTCGGGGATTCATGGATGGAAATAATTTGTGATACTAGTTTTCTCATTGCATTAGTTTCGAATCCAATCAAATGTCTGGACAAAGTCGAATACGAAATTGGAAAGCTAAAGTTCATTGTACCCACATTTGTTCTTGATGAGCTAGAATCTATTAAAAAAAGATCCGGCCCCAAAAAATCAATGATAGCCAATACAGCTATTCAAATATCCAAATTGAAATTTGAAATCAAAGATATTGGCAAGTCAAAAAATGTAGATGACGATATTCTCAATTACGCAATAAAGAACAGAAGATATGGCGTTGCGACATTAGATGGCCTACTCTTGAATAGACTAAGAGGTGCGGAAGTAACAACAATTACGCTTTCTAAAAATAAAATGATTATAGCTAATCGATATTTTGAAGGGTAGCTTTAAATCCGCAAGTAAGTTTTAATTATCCATGTTCAAGTACAATGATATTGGCATAGTATGGACAGGACATGCAGGTTTTAAGATAACTTATGAAAACCTGAAAATCTATATCGATCCCTACAAATTAAGCAAAAAGCACGAGAATGTTTCTGATGCGGATATTGTACTTATAACTCACAATCATTTTGATCACTTGTCAATTGAAGATTTAAAGAACATTGTCAAAGAAACAACGACTGTTGTTTCTGCTCAAGAGTGTCTATCGCAATTAAAGAGTCTGAATATGAAAGAATCGATCGGAATTGATCCGCGTAATAGTGTAAAAGTGAATGACTTGAAAGTAGAAACTGTTCCTGCATACAATGTTGATAAGGAATTTCATCCAAAGAATGATAAGAAAATTGGATTTATTATTGAATTTGGTAATGATCGATTGTACCACATTGGAGATTCTGATATGATCCCAGAAATGAAGGATGCGAACTCGACCGTCGCATTAGTACCCGTTTCCGGAACTTATGTCATGACAGCTGAGGAAGCAGCTAAGGCAATAAATGAACTGATTAATCCAAAGATCGCAATTCCAATGCATTATGGTACAATAGTAGGTAATAAACAAGATGCAATACGATTCTCAGAACTGGTCACAGTATGTAAAACAGAGATTTTAGAGTCAGAATAGTTAAAATTTTTTTCAAAAATTAAAACTTATATACGATCTGTTTTCCTATTATCATTGAAAATGGCAGCTAAAAAGAAATCGAAGTCTGCTAAGAAAGGAACTAAATCAAAATCAAAATCAAAAGCAAAGAGGTAATTTCGCAGTCATGATTATCTCTTACTTTCCCCCTTTCTTTTATTAGAAACAAAATAAAAAAAACGAAAAAAATTTTCAGTGCGGTCATTATTTAGAAAATATGATACCCCGAAAATATTTTCAGTACGTTAAAAAATGAGTGAAATCAACAAGCATTATCATGTTATCTGGAGACGGCGTCCTATTTCATGTAGGAAATTATAATTTCAAAGTTCGTCATATGTTGGTTATTGCAGTATTGGCTATCGCATTTTCAACAGCTTTCATTATGCGCTCATATCCGATAAAATATGGATATTATCTCAATGAATTTGATCCATATTTTGATTACAGGGCAACAAAATACATTGTCGACAATGGTCTTGAAGCATATCTAAAATGGCATGACAACATGTCATGGTATCCGGAGGGCCGAGATATACCTAGGACATCACAAGTAGGTCTGCATGTAACAGCTGCATACCTGTACAAAATATTTGGCGGAAATATCTCTATCTTGGACTTTACAATAATTTTACCGGTAATAGTAGGATCATTGACTACGATTGTCGTTTTTGCACTGGTCAGATCGCTTGCCGGGACTACGGCTGGTTTGTTTTCTGCACTACTCATTGCTTTTACACCAGCTCTTATTCAACGTGGAAACCTAGGTTGGTTCAAATCTGAACCTCTTGGCCTATTCTTCGCACTCCTGGCTCTGTATCTACTCATATCAGCTACGAAACATAGGCCTAGTATTGCAGTAGTAAAAGCAATTGTAGGAGGACTATTATTGGGACTAGCTAATGCTTCATGGGGGGGAATTCAGTACTTTAGTATACCAATTTCATTATTCTTTTTCGCAGTAACCTTTCTCAGAAATGACATCAAAGTCCCCTTAATCGTTGCGATAGTATTTACGGCTACAGCAATATTCGCGGCAGGTATTTCACCTAGACCAGGATTGTCGTTTGTTTTCGGACTTCCAGGTATTGCGCTCATTGGGGGAACAATATTCCTCATAGCTTCTTCGGTTGTCAGGAAATTTAGTTCATCCAATACTTTTTTAAGAAACAATTGGATATTGCTTGGAGCCTTTTTTGCAATTGCAATCGGTATTGTTGTTTCCGGAAGTTTCCACGGATCCTCATTCAGATATCTAAATGCTGTTAATCCATTTCTATCTTCTCAGAATCCACTTGTTGAATCAGTCGCCGAACACTTCACTCCAACTTTAGTTGAATACTTCACAGATTATTCAATTCTGTTGATGTTTGCAGGATTTGGAGCGCTCATGGCATTTAGACGGCGAAATGACATGTCAATTTTCGCGCTGATAATTGGAATTACTGGGGTTTACGTAAGCGCAACTTTTGCAAGATTGCTCGTATTCTCATCGATTGGAATAATACTATTGGCAGGAATAGGTCTTTACGAAGTCACAAGAGCTGTAATAAATTACAAAGCGTTAGAACCATCACATAAAAGAAAGCGAAAGACAGAAGTTGAAAAAACTTCTCAGATGGATAAGCCGATAAAAATAGTTTATGCCGCCGTAATTGTTGTATTGGTTTCTATTCCGGTAATAGATAATGGCATTTTATATCCGCCGAATTCCAATTGGCTGAGTTCAGCTGATATCCCCCCTTCAATTGCCAATGGAGGCACGGGATTCAGAATTAAGACCAATGATTGGATAAATGCTCTAGACTGGATAGCTGCAAAAACACCGACCAATTCAGTAGTTGCATCGTGGTGGGATTATGGTTACTGGATAACAACACTAGCGAATAGAACGAGCTTGGCAGATAACGCTACAATTAATCAAACTCGAATTGCAACCATAGCAAAAATGTTTATGGACCAAACTGAAAATGGTCTCAAAATTGCAAAAGATCTGAAATCTGACTACATAGTAGTATACATTGTAGGACAGAGATTTAGTGGAATCAATAGTAGCGAACTTTATGTCTTAGGCAACGGCGGTGATGAAAGTAAGAAACAATGGTTTATACGAATAGGCGGATTTAATGAAAAAAATTACCTTGAACAAGATGGATTTACTCCTACTCCTTTCTTCTGGAATAGCACATTATTAGGACAATTGATACCCTTTACTCCTGTATCGTATATCCTAAATGGTGCGCCATCAGGAGAATATCAACCAGGAGCCATGGCGATATATGCAAAACATATTAAATATCCACAAAATGCCACAGCCGATCAACCATTGAAACTTGTGTACTCATCGGATAGCTTCAATAGTAACAGGCCGGGATTATTTTTCGGGGTACTAGTTTATGAAGTCAATAAAAATTATGTGCCAAAGACAACATCGGATCCTTATAACGAAAGTATTAGTGTCGATAATCAAGAGAAATTCTCAATAAACGGTACTTTTACTAATAGTGGTATGGAATCAAATAATCAATCTAAACTAGCAGTACTAAATACAGCTCAGGGTCCTATAACTATTGAATTCTTCCCTCAAGTAGCACCAAACCATGTGTCTAATTTTGAGAAGCTTGCCGAATCTGGATTCTATAATGGAACCATATTTCATAGAATTGTGAAAGGATTTGTAATCCAAGGTGGTGATCCAAATACCAAGAATAGTACAGACAAAGCAGCTTGGGGTACAGGCGATCCTGGTTATAGAATTGACGCGGAATTCAGTAACATACCTCATGAAAGAGGAATAGTTTCAATGGCAAGATCTTCAGATCCCAATAGCGCTGGTTCACAATTCTTCATTGTCTTAAACGACTCTAGATTTTTGGACAACCAATATACAGTGTTCGGTCGAGTAGTAAATGGAATGGATGCTGTCGACAAGATAGCCACATTACAAACGGTACAAAATGATCAACCACAAGATCCAAATGCAGCAAGGATAGACTCTGTAAAAATAGTGGATAGAAATTCTACTGCAAATTGAAACTGACAATCAAAAATTAATTGATTTGTCTTATTTCAATAAAGCTGCATAAATGAATGGCAATAATGTAGTTGCCTCGCCATGAATTGTAGTTTGTCTAGCTCTTCCCTTTACTTTGCCCCAGGATATTGCTTCGGCAACAAGAGCTCCACTCAAACTGCCATCCCACTCAGAAGCGGTTGTAATAGAAACGGCATAGTCTAATCCTCCTCGGAATTGATTCCACCATAGTGTATGGTGTTTTGAAATTCCACCTCCAATGATAAAAGCTCCAGTTTTGGACGCTTCATAAACCAAATCAGATAGTCTGGTTTCATCTAGCAACAAATTTACAGTAAAGTCCTTGTGTTTCTGATAAAAGAACCAAATCTGACTCCCAACTGCTCCATCCACTATCCCAGGAACTATTACTGGAATATCATTCTTGTATGCCCAATAAAGGAACGAACTCTCATCTAATGATTCTCCAATACTTCTTGTAATATCAAACGTCGAGATATTGCGTATTCCTCGCTTGTACAGATTAGTCAGACAAGCCTGCACCTTATCTTCAATGACTGGTCCATAATTATTTTGGGGAACCAATACATTTCCCAGTCTATGTATATTCTTTCTATAAAGCATGCCATCATCCATTCGGAAGTCGCCTGAATAATATTTTGTACTAGTACGCGCAATATCGTGATCTAGTGCACCACATGTTGTAATCACACAATCGAACATCTTACGTTTTATCATATCTTTTATGATCCCTCTTGCCCCAGTCGAAATTATGGCACCCACAAATGAAAGGAACCTAGTACAATTTCTATCCCTAGTCATTGTGCGAATTATATTAATACCATCCCAGAGATTTTTAGATTCAAACCCACCGGATTTTGCCATACCATCAATTAGTAATGAAATAGAATTAGATTCAATCTTGTAATCACGTACTGAATCGCTCAAAATGTTTTTGTCTGATTTTTTTGTTCTTTTTGGTTTCAATTGCCAACAAATAAGCTGCCTGATACATTATTATTTTTATCTATTTCATTTCGAATTGTGCTTGGAATTGCAATAGGAATGTACATTTTTACCAAATCCCTTCGATCTGGTAAATTTAAGTTATCTCATTTCGTCACATTATTATAATGATAATTTGGTATATCCTCAAATGCGTGTTAGATATTGGCGTTTAGGAGTTAATGACCTATTAAATTCAACATATCCCCAAGAAAAGGCAAATCATTGGGAAATAAAATGCCTTCAAGGAGAATATGAGCATTTTGGAGTCTTTTGGTTTAGATATGGAACTCCCTTTGACAAGGAATTAATTAATGGAATATGTTTTTACTATAATGATATTTCACAAGAAAAAGTTAAAGAATTACTAGATTTTCTGCAACAAAAATACGGAGGTAAGGTATTGTTTAGGCAAACCAGAGTTTTCCTTCAAGGTTCTAAAGAATTCAATGACAAAAATGAAATAGCGGACCTGGCCAACGAACTTAGCTCTAAATTCAATGGACCAATAGAAATTACGTTAGAATTTGAGAAGGTAACTCAAGAAGAACAGGAACAAAATGCATTCAATTTTCCTACAGGTAAAGCCCTACCCATTGCCGGCTCTGAGTAAGCTAGAACTAGGAAAACAAATCTGCTTTGTTAGTTAGGTTTCTGTGCTATTATCCTCAAGTATAGATTTGATTTTCTCTCTCAGCTTTGATATACTAACGGGCTTACTAATAAAATGAGTAACATTAACTGATGGAATCACCTTACTGAATTCTTCCTTGTTTATTTCAAATGCGGTAATAAATGCAATCTTCATGTTAGGATCAGT
>JARBAW010000132.1 GCA_029237505.1 Nitrososphaerales archaeon | reverse complement strand
TTTTCAGTTTGACTAATCGTCAAACCTCTGATATCAAGACGGTCTTTTAAAAGATCTAAGTATGCCTTTGGAAAATCATGTCCTACGATTCCAATAAGTGAAGTGGGCGCGTAATTAGAAGCAGAAATTGATGAAAATGTACCCGTACCTCCCAAAGTTTTTTCAACTGTGTGAAATGGAGTACGCGTAGTATCTAGTGCAACGGTTCCGAATATAGTTAGCATGGTGTTCGATTAATAACAACAATAAATAAGTGTTCAACATTATTTTGAATATTGACAGAGACAAGACATGACAAGATTGTAATTGGATTTTCTGGGGCGTCAGGTGTTATTTACGGTATAAGGCTGATTGAAGTTCTACATTCAATGAGTGTCGAAACATATCTTATAATCAGCGAGTGGGCGAAAAAGAATATAGAAATTGAGACCGATAAAACTTTAGAGTATGTAAAATCGCTCTCTTCTGTTAATTACGATAATTTCAGTCTAGACGCTTCAGTTTCAAGCGGATCTTTTCTTCACAATGGAATGGTCATTGTACCTTGTAGCATGAAATCACTGTCAAGCATTGCAAATGGCTATGATGATACTCTTATTTCTCGGGCCGCATCCGTTACCCTAAAAGAATCAAGAAAACTGATAATAGTTCCGAGAGAAACCCCACTATCAAGAATTCATCTTGAAAATATGATAAAATTACAGCAAGCTGGCGCAATTATCCTTCCTGCTATGCCGGGATTTTATCACAAGCCTTCGACTATTGAAGAAATTGTAGATCATTTGGTTGGTAAGATTCTTGATCAACTAAACATAGAACACCATCTTTTTAAAAGATGGAAAGATCAGTAAAATAAAATAATTTAATTCAAAGATTTCGACGGTTGAAAATCTAATCAAATTTGAGAAATACAATATCTAGAGTTTAATGATAACTGAACAATAACGGTTATTGATATGCTTCTCGGTAACACGAGCGAAGAATTCTAATTTTCCCAGAGTTGTAATTTTTCAATTTTGGCTCTCCTTTTTGCTTGATAAAGCATTTCATAGACACTCTTGTGAGATCTTCCTTTTATTAGTAACATTATGGCGTCTGTGGCAAGCTTCATCTCTTCGTAGTTGCCAATTAATCCTATTGAATGTCCGTATATTGAAATGAAAGTATTAGTCAGTTCTTCAAGATTTTTTCTTGCCTTACCTTTCTCACCAATAATTCTTCCCTTTATGCGATTGGTAGAATTACTTGAACTTGTAAAATTACGAAGATCTAAAGTTTGAAACAGCGTTTCTTCATCCAAAATTCTAAAGGCTCTTTCAGGAGAAAAACCGCTTGAGATAGCACTGATAATATCCCTTGCCTTTAAGGCTCCATATTGATCGAAATTCTTTGATGTTGAGGTAATTATTATTTCACCGGTCTCACTTTTAATTTCAATTTTGACACTACATTTTTTCGAAATTTCACTTTTAGTCTTTCCTTTATTTCCTATGACTACCGAAATCCTGTCTTCGGGGATATGTAATGATAGACTTAGATTTTCATCCTCATTCTCATTCAAAATGAAGCCCTCTCTTATGATTCTCGACTTTATTATTTATTTATTGTTTGTTTGGCCTTTTACATTTAGTATGATTGTGTGAACCTATATATCATAAGAAATGGAACATCGGAAAAATACTTTACGCTTGATATCTTTGCTAGATTCAATTCAATGGCTTTATCTACTGTATCCTTTCCGGCTAAGTTCGAAATGGATGATTTTCTTAGATACGATTCAATTTCGTTCTCATCTGCTTCTTTATCCATCCAGTAATTTTTCTTTATGTCAATTGTGATATCACCATGTTGTATTTGCTTGTCTATTAAGGAAAGATCACAAACGTTTACCATAAGTGAATTCTGATATCTTATTGTTCTTAATGCGTATTTGGATTTATTCTTGGAGCTATTTGTGCTCGAGTATGATGTCAACTGATTATCTGATACTGACGAGTTTACATAAGTCTTTTTCTCTTTGATTCCCTCAGTATTGCTCCGTTTTCCTTGGGTTCAAGGGTATTGATTTTTCATTCTACTTTTACGATTGTATTATCATCACTAAAAATCACTTGTATTATTGAACCATCAAATTAATTAGCCTCTGCCACTTACTTTAGTTCGTAGAAAAGATTGCCGAAGGACCTAGAATACATTAGGGATAAAAAAAGTTTGGACTATGGTTCTATTTCAACTCACTATAAGAGAGTCCTCGTGGTTTGTATAGACCGAGATGACGATTTAGGAACCAATGGCGGTGTTGAGACACCCGTATTTGGAAGAGACCAATGTATAAGCGCAGGAACTAGACTGGCAATTGAGGATCCAGAGGATGCTGATTCCAACGCAATTTTTGGTGCCGTCAAATTATATGAAGAGCTTATAACCAAGGGTTACGAGTCAGAAGTTGCAGTAATTACAGGTGCGTACAATCGAGGTATTGAAGCAGATGAAAAAATATCCTCCGAGTTGATTCAAGTATTATCAAAATTCAAGGCAGAAGGAGTAGTCATTGTTTCTGATGGAGAAGACGATGAAACTGTAATACCACTCATTCAGGCAATGGTGCCCGTAATATCGATTCAAAGGATAATAATCCGACATAGTAGAAGTGTTGAATATTCATATGCTGTCTTTGGAAAATATGTCAAAATGTTAGTCTACGATCCAAGATATTCAAAATTCTTTTTGGGTGTACCTGGCGCCCTTCTAATCTCAAGTGGATTTGCTACCATTTTTGGATTTACAAGAGAAGCTCTGGCTATAGTGCTAAGTGTCCTGGGAGTGGCATTTGTAATGAGGGCGTTTGATATTGACAAATCGCTGAGTTCTCTTAATAGGACAACACCATCAACATTCATAAGAATATTTTCAACGTTCGCCGGTATCATGATAATTTTGGTCGGTATATCAAATGGCATTTCTGATATACCACCCGGAGCTATTGTAAAGGGTGCAAGTATATCAGAAATCATTACGACGAGAGCAGTGGTAGGGGGATTTGTAAACGGGGCAATTACGCTCATTTGGATCGGTCTAGGCACGATATTTGGAGGAATATTCCTAAGTAACTGGTTTAAAGGAAGTATCAGAATATTTTCTGATATCATCAGATTGGTTATACTTGGTACAATATACATCCCTGCAATTCAATTCACTTCAGTACTGACTGAAAAGACCAATCCATTCAATCTTATTTCATCATTACTTATCGGGCTTGCTGTTACTCTTGTTGCTACAACATTTTTGTTTCAATATTTCAGAAACAAAAAAGGTGGAGAGCAACTGAAACATTAGTAAGATTTGGATTCATAGCATTATTATATGATTTAAAATTAGTTGGATTGAGGTCAAATGTACGGATTTCTTTATCGCCTCCTTAATAATAACTCGTTTTATAGATTTTATGAGCGCAAGTTAGAATCTCAAATAAAAAGAGATTCATTACCAAATCATGTTGCTATAATATTAGACGGTAATAGGCGTTGGGCAAAATACAATTTTTTTGCCAGTAAGGGTGCTCATGCAATGGGGGCTGACAAGGCCGAACAGTTGTTAACCTGGATATATGATCTCAAGATAAAGATCACTACTCTATACGTACTTTCAATTGAAAATTTAGAACGCGACCCAAAGGAATTAGAAGATATCTACAGTCTACTTGCTTCAAAACTCGAGAAATTATACAATGATTCCAGAATACACGAGCGGGAGATGAAAATTAAGGCGATTGGAAACATAGACGCCCTCCCTCAATCAATAAAGGATATTTTGTTCAAGTTGGAAAAAGAAACTAATCAATATGACCTAACTTTTCTTAATATAGCTGTTGCGTACGGCGGACAACAAGAATTAGTCGATGCAATCCGGAAAATAGCTCATGCAGTTGAGAATAAGGAACTACAGATATCTGATATTAATGAAAATTCAATCGATTCATATCTTTATACATCCCATTTACCTCAACCCGAGCCAGACCTTATCCTGAGAACTTCTGGCGAGAAGAGATTAAGCGGATTTCTTTTGTGGCAAAGTGCGTACAGTGAATTGGTATTTATGGATGTCTTTTGGCCAGAATTCAGAAAAATAGATCTTATGAGAGCAATAAGGACTTTTCAAAGGCGTCGTAGAAGATATGGAAAATAGGAAAATGTTGATAAGGCTATTTACCTTGAGTGTTATAAATGCCAGAACATGGTGATTACGATAAAGAAAAATTAAGGTGGTTTTGCAGTAGGTGGATGAATAAGAAAGAATGGTCAGAGGTTCATGGATATTCACCGATTTCTGCGGAAATTGAAGTGGATGAAAACGACGATACCGATGCGGATAACAATTAGGACGTACGGAATCTTTTTGAAAGATTGATATGACTACAGAAAAATCTGCTGGTTTTATCTTGGTTTCTGACAGTTTCCATGCCTCTCCTTCATCTGTGTTACTACTTCATTACAATTCGGGTCACTGGGATTTTCCAAAGGGTAATATTGAAATTAATGAGACAGAAATTCAGGCTGCGACTAGGGAATTAAGAGAGGAGACAGGTATTGAAACTTTCACATTAATACCCGGGTTTAGGAACGTTCTGAGTTATAAATATACCAGGAAATCAATATTGATATCAAAACAAGTAACTTTGTTTCTTGCATCTACAAATGTCGATAGAGTAATAATTTCGCATGAACATGTAGGCTATCAATGGACTGAAATAAACAGTGCAGTCAACAAATTAACATACCCAAATGCAAAAGCAGCACTAACATCTGCTATAAATTTTATGAAGATTTCCTCTAACACAAAAAAGTAGATTCAAAGACTTGCAAGAATCTTGTGATCTAGATCTCTCCGCCAAAACATAATAATCATAATTCTTTTTTCCTCAGTAGATTTGATAAGGTTTTTTGCTGGTCTTTTGAGCGTAAGATAGATCTGCCTATGATCAAATAATTACTTCCACTGGCAATTGCCAATTTTGGGTTACCGCCCTGAGTTCCAACACCAGGTGAATAAATAGGGATACTAGTGACTGATGAGATATGTTTTAAAGTCTTTAAGTGCGTAGCACCGACGACTATGCCATCAACATTACTTTTGTTGGCATATTTCAAAAATATCTCAAAGAGTGGTAAGAATTTGCGATGGCTTGGCTTTCCATCAACCATATTCAATCCATAACCTTCGCTGACGTTTTCATGACTCATATAGACTAGTGAGATTACACCCATTCCCAATTTGTGGGCAAAATCCACCAGGGAATTTAATTGCTTTTGTCCTATGATTGGATTTACTATCACTGAATCAAAGCCCATTGAATGCAAGATTTGTAAAGTTACATGATTTGTGTTGCTGATGTCATTTAATTTGATATCTGCGATTGATAACAAACCAAATGTATGTATTACTCTATTTATTTTCTGAATTTCCTTCTTCCCAAAAGGCAAAATAAGATGGAAATTTATTTTGACCGCGCATAAGAATGGATGAAGATTCTCCACCAATCTTTCAATATACTTTTGATTTTGATAACGTGTTTCAATGTCAAGCGCTAGTATTATGGAGCTATTATTATCTGCCGAAATTTTCTTAATTCGTTCTCTATACGGGTATAATTTATTCATCTACTTTCACTAAAGGATGTGACCCCAGTAACTTTATTAGCTTGATGTAAATATATCCATGTTCCTCGATGTTGTTGGTAAATGCAGGCTCATCTGATTTTAGACTGGAATACTTGATAAAGGAATATGCCGGATTCTCGGGAATAGTTGCATAATAAAAGTAGGAAACACCATCAGATTCTGCCATATTCAGAGCCGTACCTATAACATAATTTGACTTTCTTGTACTATTGAACACAAAAAGAGGAAGCGGTGATTCTTCAAATACCATCTTGTAAGACGCTATTTTTACAAGGCTTTGAAAATTGCCCAACTTAATTGGTGCATAATTCATGTTCTTTGTTCCTTTGGGTCTTTTCCAAAAAATGGTCGGAAACTTTTCAACTGATATGATTGGAGAATACACTAGAGATGGATTCTGTATATTTTCCACTATTGACACATCTTCGATGCCGCCGTTATTCCTATAAGATAGGTATTGTCCACCACAGGAATGTTTGACAAAATATATCACAGGTATATTATTTAGAAAATCTATTTGAGTTGCCAGCAAATCATCTTTCCCCGATTTGAATGAAAATGTAAGAAGTGGAGTACGTTCAAAGGCACACACAAGCCTACCAAAATCCTGAAGAGTGGAAACTTCTATGAAAAAAGGTGATTTGATTTGCAATGCTCTACGTTTTAGAATAACATTATTAAAATCATGCGAAAAAAGAAAGTTGTTTAGTCTATAACTTGCATAAATGACTAGAACTATTAATTTTCTTTCCGTCTATCAATTATGTCGTTTATCTCCGCGCCAGTTCCTATAAGCATTACATCAACACCTAATTTGTCCTCAATATTTTGAATGAATTTCTTTGCCTCATCTGTAAGTTTAGAGTACTCTTTTAGACCTGCGCAATCAGGAAAGACAACATCTAATTTGGTAACGGCAATTTGTGTTGCGCTGTTTAGCGCTACTGACTTTTTTGCGAGTTCCATATTAAATGGCGATGCTCTTCTTTGTCTGCCGGTGACACTTCCATATTCTACCCAACCTAATTTACTAGACTCATCAACTGTAAGTTCATTTTCTAATGGTCCTCCACCTACGCGGGTAACATATGCTTTAAAGACTAAGATTACTTCGTCAACGTTCTTTGGTCCAATTCCAACATCTGAACATATTCCCGAAGCAGTAACGTCCTTTGAAGTTACAAATGGATAATCCCCATGATATAATGATAGAAAGGTGCCTTGTGTTCCCTCAATGAGAACAGATTGACTCTTTTCTATTGACTCATTAATAATATCTGAAACGTTTCCAAGATAGCCTTTCAATTCGCTTTGCTCTTCTGCCAGCTTTAATATTCTTAAAGCTCTATCAGAATTTGCTGGACCAGTACCAGTACCAGTAGTTCCAACGATTTTCTTTAAATGAGCATCTTCCACATCGCGCCTTATGTGGGATTCATCTATAATACCGCAATGATTATCTATTATAGTCCTATTCACAGCGTTGTATCTTTGAGATTCATCTAGCAGCACCTTGGGTGTTACAAGAACTCCTGCGCCTATCAAAAGCTTGGTGTCGGGATTCAAAACAGCACTTGGTAACATCCGGACCTTGAAAGTTTCATTATTGTGGACAAATGTGTGTCCAGCATTTGCTCCAACTCCACCTCTTACAGCTATTTTTGGCTTATCCTTAATGGACAAATACGCAATTATCTTGCCTTTCCCCTCATCACCATAAAAGCCTCCCACGATAACATTACAGGCCATTTTCTACTCAAATTAAATTACTAGTAAATATAAGGATAATCAAACAGTTTCAAAATATCGTCGTAGGACATTATTGTAATTACGTGGTTTATTTACTGATATCCAACTATCCGCTCAGATATTCAATTTTGACTCGGATGCGGTAAATATCTACAGTTGATGACTTTTCGATGACACAATTTTATATAGCTGATTTTGGTTAATGTTATTAATTTAAAATGGATTATACAAAGTTGTGTAAGGAGATATTAGATCTCGATCCAAAAATTCGTTTTGCAGGTGTGTGTGATGAATCTGGTGAGATCAAATTCGGAGGTCAACGGGAGGGTTTGGCTAATCTGTTGACGGCTGAGGAAACGAAAAGGTCAAATTTGCAAGCACTTGCTAGGTGGGGCTTACGCAATTCTTTATCCTCTAAAGTCGGAAGAGGAAAATATGCTATGGCAGAATATGAGAAGATAAAACGCATTACTGCTCCGCTTGATGATGACCATCTCCTACTTGTTACAACAGAAGTAGATGCAGATCATCAAAATATTATAGGTAAAGTACTAAATCTAATCTAATAATCCATACTTTGTTTTTTTGTTATTGTTTCTCGGTATGATTTTGTCCTACTTGGGGTATTGAGTTTAGAGTACTATTTTATCCATTCGTGTTCGTGCTCTCTATGTTCATGTGATGCTCCCACACCCGTTACGGCGCCCATGTAATCACCATAGACAGCAATTACATCTTTAAGATCTGACAACTCTTTCAGGAATTCGAGCGTTAATTTGTTGTTGAAAGCATAGTGAGTGCCACTGTCATGTATTGTTGGGTTCATGCCAGTTTTCGTAATGATGTATGTTCGCATTTCGTCAGAGTTAATCTCTGGTTTTGTAAAAACTTCAATCAAATAGAACGGATCTTTATCAGGTTCGTTTCGTTTACGCATCATCAGATCATGAATAAGCTTTGGATGAACCTTTGGTAGATGAATTTCATACAGGGTATGCAGTCCTTCAAAGACCCTTCTTATTTCAGTAAGTTCTGACAATTTAACTGTATTATAATATGTCATTCTAACTATAAGAGTATTTTTGACAAGGAACAACAAATTAAATATGTTAAAGACAAATTGAATCGTGATTTTTTAATATGAATGCAAATTCCAGCAATGATGATATTGAAAACTTACTTTTTATCATGGCCAACCTCCCGGACTTTCTAAAGACTTCCGTTTGTCGAAAAAAAGCAAAAGAGTTGATTGAATTGACAGAATCGGACAAAAAAGATACAATTGCTAGAAGTTTAGCATCCATCAATCTAATTAGTCAAGACAAACTAATTGAGTTAACCAAGACTTGGATGAAGGTTATTTCTGAGATATCTCCCAGCGAATTAACCAAATTAATGCATGCCTATCTCTCGATTTTGGAAAAAGTCAAACTATTTGACAAATTAGACGGAAAAGTGATACTGGCAATTTTTTCTTCGCTTGAAGAACGGGAACGGATGAAGCTCCTCGATTGTATGAAGGAAGCAGTGTTCCTTGATCCCAAAAGAGTCGAGATTTTGAAAAAAATTCCTGCAGATCTTGTCAAAGTGATAATCAGTTAGGCGGTTCAGGATTTTCAGGGTTCTTTTTTATCTCTTCAACTTTATCCAAACCAAAGAATCCCCTTTCGTATTTCTTTAAGGCTTTCCTATGTTCTGGTAATGACATATCAAGATGCATTTCGTTAATGACCATGACTCCATACGTAGTCCATTCTTTCCAGCAGTCATTGCAGGAAGGATACTTTATGGCGGATGGATCCTCAATTTCACTTTCTTCAAATTCTTTACCACATTTTAAGCATTTCATTTACAATGATGATACATTAAGGATATTTTATTGTTTTATCTCTAAAAAATTTTGAATTAACATTCTTAGTCATTTTTTGTAGCTGTGATTCTTCTTGATATGGTCCCGCATTATTTCCATGCCTTCGAACTTCATGTTACACTGTTTGCATTCGTAAGTCTTGTTATCGTGAGTAATCTGAAAATGTTTCATCAATTGCTCCAACGTCCTGAAGCCCTCGCCGCAAAACTCGCATTTGTTTTTCTTTAAAATGTTAAAATTGTTAATTTTTATCATGGGAAGACAATGGTGTTTTTAGTATTTATGTTAATGTCATCCTCATCCTCATTAAAATGACAATCATATTGATGACGTGGAATCAAAATATTATTATCTATTTATTTTCATTTTATTTTGAATGTCGCAACCTAGACTTGATTTCTATTCAAGACACACTGCAATTGTAGCAAAGGGGTTACTGGGCAAGAAACTAGTAAGGATGTATGAAGACGGATCTGGTCAGCCAAAACGACTAGCAGGTATTATATATGAAACTGAGGCATATGGTTCGAAAAATGATCCGGCCAGTCATGCGTTTAAGGGAATGACCAGTAGGAATTCGGTTATGTTTGGAGAAGTTGGTAAGGCATATGTCTATTTTATTTATGGTATGCATCATTGCATGAATATCACTGCGCGCGCCCCCAGTAGCAAAGCGGGCGCCGTGTTGATTCGATCATTGTTACCGGTTGAAGGAATTGATATCATGATTGGTTTCTGTAACGCGAAAGATCAATTGAGCTTGGCCAATGGTCCTGGAAAGTTGACAAAGGCCATGGATATTAATAGGTCGCATAATGGGATTAATCTGACAGACAGAAATTCTGCATTACATATTGAAGATGGTATCAAACCAAAAAAGGTGATATCTACACCTAGAATCGGGATTAGTAGAGCCACTGAAAAATGTTGGCGATATATGATCGCAAAGGAATAATGAGATCATTGTTCCTCAAATCAGGAATTAGGTAAAATTACCAATAGTTGGCTTTTATCTTCTCAATTACTCTTTCGTGTTCAGGGCCTCTCTTTCTGGCGTATCTTTCCATTGCTCCCAATGGAACTCCACCCAATGTTCTTGCAAGACCAGCAAAGAAGAAATTCTTCACCGGATTATCCCGTCCCACCTTATGCATAAATTTCTGAATTCCATATTTGAAGTTATGTTGCCATGTCTTGTACATTACTCCTAATTTAGGGGCATCCATGGTATTACCAATATCAAAGAAATCGGATTTTTCAAGTAATCCAATTGGGACAAATGTTAGTGGAGTTGTCGTAAATTTGGAATCAGGCTGTTCAGTTTCTAAAGAGTGAATTAATTCAATGGTCTCCCAACTATCTTCAACGGTTTCGTCATTGTCCAATCCCATAATCAGCGTAAATGCAGGGACCCAATAATTTTCATTTAATGTCTTTATTCCATTTTTGACTACCCAATGCCATTCGGAAGGCTTGAAAGGAGATAATTTTCTATCAGCATATTTTCCAATTAATCTTATGCTTCCTGTTTCAAATCCGCACTGAATACCAATCATATTATCAGGAGATGCCTTGATTATTTTGGAAATATTGGGAATTAAGCGCTCATCTGCAATAGCTCCCGCAAGTGTTCCATGCGTGGGATTAGTATGTTCTATTCCAGTCGACATTATGCCAGAAAACAGCTCCTCAAGGGCTTCTCTATTTGGTTGCATGTTTTTAGTAGTTCTAGGATTCAAACCATACACAAAAATATCATCACTGTGAACCCACGCGTTTTTTAATCCTCCATATTTCATGTTAATTTCTATTTCTTTTACAACCTTTTCTACAGGATAGTATCTTAACGGTCTAAGCGTAACATCGCAGAACTTGCATCCACGTCCGCAACCCCTCATTACCTCAATCATTCCGTGCATACTAGGGTTGATGATGGTTGGAATTTCATCTACTGTAGGTTCATTCCAATAATGAATAAACCGACCATGATACTTGTTACTACTTCTTTCAAATTCTTTTATCTCGACTTTAAATGGATTTTTCTTGAACGGATTTGCCGTATCCAATTCATTATTAATTAGCGCATCAAAGAATGAAGCACCAGCTCCATCAATTTCGGGGCCAATTCCGCCCAGATCTCCTTCTACAATTCCGTATAGTCCATATTCTTCTATTTTTGCAGGATCATAATTATACTGCCATGTTCCAGAGGCACCAGCAATTACCTTTGCCTTACTACCGTTTTTCTCCTTTGCTCTGTTTATTTTCATATGTAGATCTCTATTATAAAATTCGTCGTATGAGATCTGTTTTCGGCCGTAAGTAAAAGTCATAGTTACCGGACCCATACCAAGCGGATCCATTTCGTATGTCCCTACCACTTCTGTTTGAGGGCCGATGAATTTATCAACGTAATCTGGATGTGCAACTACCACATCTTCTCTAGCATATCCATCCCTTACCAAGGAAGCTTCAACCTTTCTCAAACCATATGGTGCATAATCTGCAATACCATTATGATGTGAAATAGGATTACAGATGAAATCAAATAGCAATCTAGGCGTAACCTGATTTCGAAGTATCTTGTACAGGAATGTGTCATGTGATCTATTCGGATCTATAGCTGGTGCACAGCCAAAAAATGATGCTAACGATATGCCTCTATATGGTGACATAAGAGTACGATCTGCGGTAAGAACAACCTTTGGATATTTCAAGAGTCCCTTATACATACCAAAAAGGCGTAGATTTTAAGTTTTCCAAATTATAATAATTGAATTAGAAACTCTTACTTCAATATGATTCTCAATACGTCCTTGTCCTTCAGCCTGTGATCCAATCCTACTTTCTGGGAACTAAATTTCACACTACTGCCCCAAACATAAGCATACTTAAAGTCCCTGACAAAATTCCTGTGAATTTTTAGACAAACATCGCGAATAGTGCAATTTTGGTTCATTATTAGCGGATCTTCGTCAATTTTGTCACCTTTAGGTTTTAGGAAAATTCTGATAAAAGCTAGTTTGTCATATATCAACTTCTTTAAATCATCAATGTTTATTTTCCGATCTGCAGAAATGGGAATAAAATCTTGAACCTTTTTTCCAATTTGAGAGATAAATTTCCCATCGACTAGATCGATCTTGTTTAACACCACAAGTGCAGGCAGATAAATTCTATTTCCTGTAACGACATCTATTAGCTGCTCTATCGAGAGATTTGGCTCCTTAATGATTATGCGACCATTATTAATGCCATGAATTCTGAGGATTTCCTTGACTAGATGATCTGGAATATTGGAGACCTGATCGTGAACCGCGAGTCCTCCATAATGAGCTCTTTCGATGAACACTTGCGGAAGCTTCTTGTTGATCCTAATGCCAACTTCATGAAGTTCCCGTTCTAGCATTCCTAAGAGCTCTGGTTGAAAGACATCCAATATCATTAAGACTAGATCCGCGTTTCTTGCTACTGAAAGAACTTTCCTACCAAGCCCTCTACCTTTGGAGGCCCCTTCCACGATGCCTGGAAGATCAAGAATTTGTATTTTAGAACCATTGTATTCCATCATTCCTGGTATGGCGGTAAGCGTAGTAAATTGGTAGGAACCGGTACGAGATTTCGCATTTGTCAGCGCATTGAGTAATGTCGATTTGCCTACACTGGGCAGCCCCACAAGCACTACTGAGGCGTCGCCTGCTTTTCTGACATTAAAGCCTTCATTTTCTTTTCCCGAAGAAACATTCTTGCCATGCTTGTTTTCGTCAAGTTCGCGTCGTAGTTTGGCCATTTTAGCCTTAAGAATTCCGATATGAAATTCTGTTGCTTTATTTATTTGAGTCCTATGGATCTCTTCTTGTATAGCTTTAATTTTTTCAGGAATTCCCAGGGATAATACCCCCTAACCTAATTTTTTCATTCATTTGATAAATATCTTTGTTCATGATTCTCGTTTACTCCAATATACAAATTCCTCTAAATTCCTCTGAATTTCCTATTACCTAGATGTCTTCCTTCTTCCGTAAAGGTAGATAGTGACCCCTGCGGCAGATACTACTCCTGCAATCAATATGTAATTTATGGGTGGAATGAATAGGATACCAATTTCTGGAACAACTAACTTTACCTTACCAATGAAATTTTGACTATTTACAGGAAAATCAACTCCAGGTATTGAAACCGGGCTAGCGTCCCCTTTGGTAATAATTACTCTTTTACCATTCTCTGATGTAATTTCAGATATTCTGTGCACTATCACTCTGTCTTCGCCAGCAGGTTTATTGAATACAATAATTTCTCCTACTTGTGTGCTATTGAACGAATATCCATCACCGATTATTATCAAATCATTTACCTTGAGAGCCGGACTCATTGTATCGCTATAAATTACAAAGAATGGCAACGGGTTGTCAAACTCGGTTTCGAAATAATGGTAAAGTGAAACAATAATCAAGACTCCTAGGATAAAAACAATGATGTTTTTTACAACCGTAGGAAGACGTGATCTTTCGTCCAGCAAGCCATCAAAAATTATTTAAATAGATTAGATAAATCTTTAGAATTTATGTATTTAAACTCGGTAGATTACAGAACTGGCAGAGTAGAGCCATTGGTAAAGAAAATGATACAAGGACTCTACATACGCTGTCTGCTACTGCACTTTTGCTAAACCAAACAATCTCAATTACCTATTCTCACAATAGAGAATATGATGGCAGGAATAGTGGGTTCATTTGGTGGTACAATATTAATAAGACCACAACCTTGACCTGTAGCAGATACCGACAATATCGTATTTATCGTATCATTTGCCTTCAATGGCATAATTGCTTGTGATACAAGGACAATGGTATCATTGGCTGTATTTACTGAAGCACGTGTGTTGCTGTTTGCTACATATTCACCATTTTGACTAAGCCACAAATCAACGTTACAAGTTGTACTTCCTGACGTCTTTCCGACCTGACCTGCTGCTACAATTAGGTAAGATCCTTCTTCATTAATAATCACATCCTCTGCATTTCTAGAATTACTGTGCGTAATTCCGCCGTTGATGTAATCATTGGAGTTCATAGGAACATACACTGGCATGGTAACATTCGGCTGAATTGATTTAGTATGTGATAATTGTGCGGCTGGAGTAATTGCAGACATTTGTGCGAAGCCTGGCGATGCAATTAGCATACTGGACATAGCGGCTAAACCTAAAGCAAACAGCACTAATATGGCCACTTTTTCATTACTTCTGAGTATTGTCATTCCCAAAAGTGGGAAGAACTACTTTATAAGGTTATTCAAGACCAAATCTTTAGGTATCTTAGTTTTGGCAGCTCAGTCTAATGCCTTCTCATCATATAAGATGATAGTTAGAATAACTCTGAGTCTTCACTGCTGCCACTATTTATTTTCCTTTTTTGATATTTAACATAATCGTCGATTGCAGAATTCGCTTCGAAATCCGCATGACTATTTTCCGTTCTCATTATATGTCTGTATTCTACCGTATCGAATAATTTCTCAAGGTTTGCTATTTCCATTGAAATATTCTTTAATTCCAAATTCCTTATCTTGTATTTTTTTGATCTTTGATTGACCAACAATATGCTATCTGATTTTATAATGATATTCTTGGTCTGATGGAAACTTATCTGGAGCGCCCTTTTTAGAGCAAAATATTCGGCTTGGTTGTTTGTTTTAATTCCGATAAATTCATTATAACTGAACAGTCTTTTGTCTTCCTTGGTCCCAACTATGCCTATGCCTGAAACACCAGGATTTCCCCTGCTTGAACCATCAATGTAAATCTCATACAACAAAAATCAATATCTGAGTCTATAATATAACATTAACAATATTACTTTACTTTATATGAAAGCAGATGTTAACTCTCTGGAAATGAAGGAATTGTTCTTTGCCGTTAGTTTAATGACAATAATTCTAGCAGCTGGTTCTGTTAACGCCATTAATGCACAACCATTTACTAATCAAACAAGCAACTCTGAAACGGAATCTGAGCCGAGAGCATTTACAGACTGTTATGCGAGTTTTTACAGTGGAATGATACTCTTACAGGTGTCTGAAAAAAGAGAAATTGATTCAGAGTCAGAAATGAAACAATTCTTTACCGATACATGCAATTTCATCCACGATGAAACTGGAAAGTGGTTGGACTTGTGGAATATGAACGAACTAAAAATGTTATATGACCAAGTTGACATGACTAAATTCAACACTAAATATTATCCACAGGGAATACCGGGTTCTGTGCTAGACGTCTTTAGTGGAATGGGTGCCATGGCAGGAGCTGTCAGTAATGGAACATCAATCAATATGGATGATGATGATTTTGAAGATGAGGAAGACAATGGTGACAATGGTGACAATGGTAACAATAGTGACGATAGTGACGATAGTGATAATGGAAATAACGAGGATAACGGAAATAATGACAATAATAACTAGTAGAAACAAACAAGGAAATCAATAAATGAATTGTGTCTGACATATTCAAAATGCACACAAGCTCTGAAATTGTAATTTCTTGGTTAGTTCAAGTTATGTAGATATTAAAGTGCATTTTTAACAATGCATACAGGTGGAAATGGATGCCAAAGAGAAAGATAAAAGAAGATAAACCAAGAAAGAAAATGGGAAAGAAACAAATCCTTATACCTCCAATTATTGTTGGGATTGCAACTCTTTCTGGATTTGTTGTAATGCATTTCTTTCCAGCTCCAAGTCCGGTACAGGTTTGTCTGAAATCTCATAATGACACCTTCAATGTTTACTCAAAAATTGACTTGGAAATAGATGGACAGCAAAGATTCTTGCCAGATAATGTTGGCAAAACGAAGGACGGAAAGGAATGTCTTAGGGTAATACATACCGATGAGGTTGGTGATCAAATTCATGTCCAATATGTCCGACCAGTTAGACTAACCTTGGATGATTTTTTGAAAATCTACATTTCAAACAATAGTACAATTCAAGTAGTTGATAATTCAACTGGGAAAGACATTTATCAGAACTTAACTCTGTCCAATTATGACATCGATTACTCATATTTCTCTGAAAACCAATTCGTGAAAATAACTAACCTGACGAGTTCTCCGCCATTGAGTGATACCTATTTCGCAAGGATTTCTTTGGTCTCCAAATAGATATAAATAGACAGCGTCATTTTTGATTAGAATTGAGTAAATCTGCGGTAATCATAAAAGGAGATGGAACTGGGCCCGAACTTGTTGATGCGATGGTTAACGTACTCCATGAATGTAATTCAAAAATAAAATTAATTTCATGTGATGCGGGTTCAGAATGGTGGACAAAAAATGGTGGCAGCTCATATATTTCTGACGAAGTATGGAATCTTTTGGAAAATTCAGACGCTTGTTTTAAGGGACCTACTACGACAATTCCAACTCCAGACGCACCAAGAAGCGTGGCAGTTAGTATTAGACAAAAGTTTAATCTATATGCCAACGTGCGACCAATAAAGACTTATAAAAATTCCTCACATCAGCTAGATTTTATCTGTATCAGAGAGGCTACCGAAGGATTGTATTCAGGAATAGAATTCAAGATAGGTGATGGTGCTGCAATAGCGGTTAGGAAGATAACCAAGAAAAGTTGTGAAAATGTGGTAAGACATGGTTTTAAGGTTGCCACTGAAATGAGATTTAAGAAAATTAACGTTATTACAAAGAGGAACATATTAAAGGAAACCGACGGAATATTTTGGAAAGCCGTTGAAGATATCAAATCAGAATTTGGCGATATTTCAGTAGAGGAATATTATATCGATAATATGACGCAACAGTTGGTCAAAAATCCAGAACGATTTAACAAGAGCATTTTACTAAGTACAAACTTATTTATGGATATTGTATCAGAGTGTGCTTCGGGACATGTGGGTTCTATTGGAAACGTCTATTCAGGAAACTACGGAGACAAATATGCTATGTTTGAACCGGCGCACGGAAGCGTACCGAAATATGCTGGCGCCAATAAGGTAAATCCAGTAGCGACTATTCTTTCTGGGGCATTGATGGCTAAATATCTTGGCGAAAATGAAGTTTGCAATGCCATTTTCGCGGCAGCTGAAGAAACTATCAACGAAGGAAAATGTCTAACTTACGATCTGGGCGGTTCTGCTACCTTAAGTGAAATGGCCACAGAAATAGCAAAAAGATCTAAATCGCATATGGCTTAAATGATAAGCAATATTTATACATCTATTAATTTATTATTCATCTACTAATTTCTATGATTTCTAATGATTCGTAGAATAGTTTTTTTTGAGCTATTTGTTTGATTACTAGATTATTTTCAAATATGAAATCCTCTAGTTTTTTCTTTTCGGATAGGCTTGATACCACCATGAGGATCTTTCCTTTTTCCGATAGTTTATCAAGTACACTGGATAGAATGTGAATTGAAACTTCAATGCCTGTAGGTCCACCGTCTAAGGTCCTGTCTACATGATTCGGATTATCTGGAAGATAAGGGGGATTTGTCACTATTAGATCAAATACTATGTTATGTATTGCTGATGCAGCGTCACAGCATATCAGTCCATTAGATTTCAAGACAGTTTGGGAATGCTTTAATGAATCAAAATCTATGTCAGTGCCTATTACAATTCTGAAATTCTTTGACAATTCTTTTAGAATGATTCCACTACTGGTTCCTATTTCTAAAGCCTGCTGGCCATGATAGTGATTTACAGTATTGCATAGAAAAATACTATCGTCTGAAGGTAAATACAATAAAAAAGAAGTATCTGTGCAAATTTATAATTGTACATATTTTAATCGATCTCATATTCTTAAATCCTTTTTTTTATCATGTCCTTTGCTATTCCTATCAAAGTATCTACATCTAACTGACTGATTTTTTTATTTTGATATTTTTTGGAGTCTAAAAATGACGCTGCATTCTTGTTTCTATTACTAAATAGAAAATCTAATCCAGTAATAATTTGGCGGTTGATTGTATTTTTTTTCCTCCTTAGTCTTATGACTCTGGAATCTATCTTTGGCGGTGGATTGAATGACTCTTTTGCAACGTCAAAAAGCGGTTCTATATCAAAACAATATTGAGAAAATACCGAAACCACCGAATAATCTGGTTTTCCAGAAAACGCTGTAAGTTTGTCGGAAAATTCTCTTTGGACCATTACTATTGCCTCTCTAAATTGATGAAGTGATAACCATTTCATCGTCTCTTTAGATCTTGAATATGGAATGTTTGATAAAAAAAAATCAAAATCATGTTCCTCTTGTTCAAAGAAATCCTCGTTGAAAATAACAACATTACCATTCTGAACAAGAAAACTCTTTGCTTTGTAATACAAGTCCGTATCAATTTCGTAAGTGTACACCATTTTGACGATCTCAGCTATCCTCTTGGTCAGGTATCCATACCCTGTACCAAACTCTAATACGACATCGTTCTCTTTTACGTTACAGGATTGAATAATTTTGGAAATAATGTTATAGTCTATTAGAAAATGTTGACCAAGATAGTTTCTGTTTTCATCTTCCAACGAATAGTGTCATCCTAGTCTCTTTGGTTATTTCCTCAACTATCCTTTTTGCTACGAGTTTATGTATGTCCTTTAATCCTATTCTTGATTGTATGTCCGAGAAAGATGTAAAATTCTTTTTTTCCCTATCATTTATTATGCTCATCATATACGTTTTACCTATTCCTGGTATCAATTCTAATGAATGTATTCTTGGTGTGATGGGCTGAGCTGTGTTAATGTATGTCACAAATCGTTCCTCATTTGCAAGCACTATCTTTTCAACGATTGGAGGAAGTTCATTTTTTGCAGACTGTGATATAGAATCGTATTGTAACTTGCCAAGAACACTGATAATCTTATTTCTTCCTTCTTTTCCAATATACACTCTTTCACCAATGTCAAAATTAGCGTTTTGAATCGCCAGCAATTCCAACAATGTCAAGCGGTTCTCGCCTATTGCCTGAACTATTATCCCTTCTCTTCCTCTTATTGTGAGGGATTTTCCTCTTAGAGTGAAATCTAAGACATAAGCATATTCTTCAAACTTATGACTATGTAGATTATAGTCATGACTAGTATGTCTATTACGAAAGTTACTATGATTAGCAGAATCCAATTACTTGCAATAATGTACTGCGTACTTTTTAAGTTTCATGCACTGCGGTAATTTTCTGCAAAATGTTTTCTGAAGTTGAAGTTAATATCAATTTCTTCCATCCAAATGTAAATGCCCTTATTTCTTCCAATGTAGAGGGCAAGATATTGACAATTTCAACGGCCTCCTCTTCCGTAAGTCCGCATTGGCTTACTAATTCACTAACCAGTTTCTGTGCTTGTTTTCTAGTTATTTTTGAAAACTTGTTTACATAATCATAAGTCCATCTCTGAATCTGATCCATTTCGTCGACTTTCTTGGCTTCTAATATCTCCTTTACATCTGGGAGAGCTATCATTTCTTTTTTAGTTATTTTTGTCACTGGCCAAAACCCTCTATTTTATGGGGCGGATGTGGTTGAACTTTGTTTGCAAGTACTTTTGTTTATCGCCAACTAGTATCCCCACCTTGACTGTTCTTCGACCAATTTCCTTAATATGCCCTACTCTACCCTGAAATCTTCTATGCGGGGTTGTCTTATGCTCTCGAGGATCTATGATTACTACTACTTTATCTCCTATTGAATAGTTAATTAGTAAATGTGAAAGTCCTCTCGACATATTGCCTTTAGTCATTATATGCCTGGATTTCCTTCTAATACCGTGAGATTTTGGCATGCTGGATTATCATATTTCTCCTTAATTTAATATTAACTGGTGATTTTGTCTAAAATTGATCTTGAAGCACCAAAGTAAGTTGTTGTTACTTATTAACAATTATTTCGAAGGATCCCCAATACCTTGCTCGTTTAGCGTAAACAGTACCTCTCTTTCTGAATGATAAGGGCTGTCAACCATTCTTGCGATTCTGTTTTTACCTGATTTCTTGAGGTAAATTCGATACGTGCTAGTATGGGCCATGACATTTCCTCCCGTTGCCTTGTTAGGATCACCAAATATTGCATCGGGTGATGACTGGATTTGATTTGTCAATACCACCCCAATCTTGCATGTTTCAGCAATCCTCAGAAGTATGTGTAGCAGTCTGTTAATTCGCTGCTGTCTTTCTGACAAGAAAGACCTACCAAGAAACTCAGCTCTGTAATGAGATACTATGGAATCGACTATCATGAGCCTAATATTGTGTATATTGATGATGTTGGGAGATTCCTGAATAATTACTTCCTGGTGAGAGCTATTGTATGCCTTTGCAACTATGACATTTTGAAGGGCAATGTTGGGATCAATGTTCCTTGCAGACGCAATCGAGGCAAGCCTTTCTGGTCTGAACGTATTTTCTGTGTCAACATATAGGGCCCTCGATAAATTACCCTTATCATCGTTTTGTTGAACAGTAACGCAAAGAGTGTGGCAAATTTGCGTCTTGCCTGTGCCAAATTCACCATATAATTCAGTAATCGCTCTTGTTTCTATTCCACCGCCCAAAAGTTCATCCAGATTTTTTGAACCGGTAGCAATACGGCATTCGGATTTTCTCTTTTCGTAAATTTGATTTGCAGTAATAAATGGCTTGTCAAAAACGCCAATATCTTCTAAAGTTTCTCTTGCCTTATTACACAGCGTTATGCATTTTTCTATGGCAATCCCCGTAGCTTCTGCAATATCCATGGGGCCACGAATAACCAAATCCTTTATTGATCTAAAACCGGCCTCCTTGAGGGAAGATTTAGTTGCTGGACCTATGTCCTTCAAAGTGTCAATATCAGTTGCGCTTTCGCTACCCTTATCGGACAAATTGTAATTATCACATAATATCTAGTATCTTCGTTTGAAAAACCTTGTTATTCCTATACTCAACCAAAGTGGACAAACATGTGTTTTCATTCTTTAGAAAAAATTCGGTTAACCAATTGTACAGTTCCCCTAATCGTATGTACCTCTGACTCAAACGGAACAATATCTTTAGATTTAAGCTCCATTGTCGTATTAGGACCTATGCTTATCAAAACAATCTTTTTGATATACTGTATTAAATCGGGATTCACTTCACGCAATATGGAAAAGAAGTAGCGAACTGCCGAAGGACTAGTAAAAATTATTGCTTGTATTTTGTTCATTCTTATTTGGTGTGAGAACTCAATCCATATCTTATTTGATGCTTCTGCCTGAGGATAATATATGTAAAATTCATCCAGAATTATCGACATCGAATCTAGTTCATCTTTTAGAAAAGAGTTAGATGCGCTACTCCTGGGTATTAATATCCGGGTTCCTGCTTTGGGTTGTAGTTTTTTTAATAATTTTACGACACCGAAAGCAGAATATTCTTCTGGCTGCCATTTGACCAGAACGTTATTTGATTCAAGTTTTTTTCTTGTAGAGGGACCTATTGCAATAACATCACATTTGCCCAATTGTTCCTCCAGCAAGCGAGAAAGGTTATTTACTTTCACTAATTTGAAGAAAAGATCTACTGAATTAGGACTCATAAAGATGTAATAGTTGTAATGGTTAGAACAAAGTTGAGAAAATCTCTTAAGAAATTGTATTGAATCAATTGGAATTAATTTAATTGTTGGTAAGGAAATTGGGATGCCTCCTTGTTGTTTTACCAATCTTATGAACTCAGTATTATTTGATTCACTACGTGTTATAGCAATGGTCTTGTTGACTAAAGCCTTACCCAACAAGATAATAAAATTTACTCGTCATAAAAGCATTGGGATTACTGTTCTAAGATATTAACAAAAAAGACTAGTCTAATTACCCGGAACAAACCAGTTTATTTTGTTTTGAATTCCCACAACTTGCCCCACAATAATTATTGCCGGAGATTGAATTTTTTCCTTCTTTACTTTTTTCTCAATATTGCGCAAATTGCCGACTATCACTCTCTGATTATTCGATGTAGCATTTTCAATTACTGCAATCTTTGCCTTACTGGTTAATCCACTTCCAATTAGCTTTCTGCAAATATCTTTTAATTGTTCAAGTCCCATGAATATCACAATTGTATCAGCTGCCTTTGTAATGGAATTCCATTTTATGGATGGCTTTTTTTTCTCCATTGATTCATGACCTGTGAGTATTATGACCGATGATGAATAATCTCTATGTGTTAATGGAATACCCGAATATACTGCTGCGCCATTTAAAGAGGATATACCAGGAACAATTTCATATTTGATATTCTTGGACGAAAGAAATTCAGCTTCTTCCCCACCACGGCCAAAAATAAATGGATCACCGCCCTTTAACCTCAGGATTTTTTTTCCATCATTTGCATACTTTAACATTAACTCATTTGTAATTTTTTGATTAGTAGTAGGATCACCGGACTCTCTGCCAACATAAACTTTTAATGTTTTAGACGATGCCATCTTAAGAATCCCTTTGTTTACTAACCTATCGTAAAGTATTACATTGCATTCTGATAATAGTTTTAAGGCCTTTAACGTTAACAAGTCTCGGTCGCCCGGACCAGCTCCGCAAATATACACCTTACCTTTTGACTTTACTTTTGATTGTTCCACTTTTCTAATGCCTCTCTCCATTCTTGAGCAAAGTCTGCTGCTCCCTTTGACAGTAGGACATTTGCTACATCACTTCCAACTTGCGCTGCATCTGATATTTCCCCTGATTTTTTTACATTTATTGCCTGAGTGCCATCAGCAGAAAAAACTGTAGCATACATCATGATTTTTTTTGTCCTTAAATTGGGTAATGCTATGGCACCCACTGGGAATCTGCAACCAGCATCCAAGTGCCGAATGAGTGATCTCTCTGCATCGATAGCATGTCTTGATGGCTTATCTTCAATTTTTTTTAATTTTGCAAGTACGCTTTTGTTGTCTTTTCGACATACGATTCCTATTGCTCCTTGTCCTGGCGCTGGAACAAAATCTCGGTAGTTAAATCGTTGAACAATGAAATTATTCAGGTGAAGTCTTTTTAGACCGGCCTCTGCCAAAACAAGGGCATCAAAAGGACCTTCAATACATTTTCTAACGCGACTTTCGACATTACCCCTTATTGGAACCACTCTAACATTGGGATTCTTCCTTCTTATTTGGACAGCTCTCCTCAAACTAGATGTACCTACGGTACAATTGGGCTCCAATACTTCGATTGTTGATTTTGATTTTCCTATCAAGACATCATTTGGTTTTTCTCGTTTTAGTACAGATGCCACAACTAGTTCATCATCAATATCAGTCGGAATATCCTTAATACTATGAACTGCAAAATCTGCCTGCTCGTCGAGGACTGCCCTATCAACTTCCTTCTCAAAAACGCCTTTTTCGTCTACGGAAAATAGGAACTTGTTCTTATTAATATCTCCACTAGATTTAATTTTTATTACTTCACATATTAACCTAGGAAAGAGTTTGTGGAGATTATTGGTTACTATTTCAGTCTGAATTAAAGCCAACTTACTTCCACGCGTTGCAACTATATACTTACTCAAAATCTTTCACTTTTCTCAATGCCTTAGCAAATGATTCAATGGTTCTATCTATATCCTCATCATCATGTGAATAAGATATGAAGCAAGTTTCGAATTGCGAAGGCGGTACGAATATCCCGGATTTTAAGAGTTCGTCAAATAATTTCTTATATAAGCGACCATTTGATTTCTTGACACTGGATGCATCTTTTATTTTTTCATTAGTGAAATAAAGCTGGAACATGGAAGAGATATTATTTACACTTGCATCAAATTTTAGTTCTTTCAGGTGGTCTCTAATTCCATTTGATAGGGTATCGCCAAAACGCGAGAGCTTTGGATAAAGCTCATTTTTCTCTCTACTTAGAGTTTCCAATGTTGCAATACCTGCACTAGTTGAAATCGTATTTCCTGCATAGGTACTTCCTTGAAACACAGTTCCTTTTGGAGATAACAGTTCCAATATCTCCTTTTTCCCAACCATGGCAGAAAGTGGAAAACCGTTACCAATTGATTTTGCAAGTGTCATAATATCTGGTATCACTCCAAAATATTCGGAGGCACCTCCGGGTGAGAGTCTAAAGCCAGTTACAACTTCATCAAAAATTAAGACAATCTCTTCCATGTCACAAACTCTTCTTAATTTGCTAAGATACTCTTCCTCTGGGATTATCAAACCCATATTTGCCAAGACCGGTTCAATAATCACACATGCGATATCGTTGTTATTCTTGACCAGATTTTCAAGAGCACCAATGTCATTGTATGGTAGTACCAAAGTTTGATTCATCGACTCTTCTAAATTACCATTAAATGAATTAGTCGAGGCACTAGAACCGGGATTTACCATGACATAATCATAAGCACCATGATAACATCCGTCAAACTTTACTATCTTTTTTTTCTTTGTAAAAGCCCTTGCCAACCTAATAGAATGCATGGTTGATTCTGCACCCGTGTTCATCAATCTTACCATTTCCATATTGGGAATCATTTTAATAATAAGTTCAGCAAGTCTTACTTCATTTTCTGTAGGTACGCCGAAAATATTCCCCTTTTCGAGTTGTTTCTTCACAGCGCTCATTATTTCAAAATATGTATGACCTAAAATGATAGCACCGTATCCCAGGCAATAATCTATCAGTGTATCATGATCTTCTGTAATAATCTTTGAACCTCTTCCATACGAGGCAAAGAAAGGATAAGGTTCATAGAAACGAACAGGACTGTTAACACCGCCTGGGATTATTTCTTTCGCTCTATCAAATAGAGAAGCCGACAAACATGAATATCATGATTTTGAAACTGTTATAATTGTATCTTTAAATATTGTTTAGAATTTCTGCAATTTTCTTTGTATGATAAGAAATGATGATATCGGCTCCTGCTCTTTTGATAGATGTTGTAAATTCCATAACCACTTCATCTTCGTTTACCCATCCTTCACGAGCTGCTGCTTTAACGATAGAGTATTCTCCTGAAACGCTGTATGCACACACCGGCAATAAGGTGCTTTGTCTTGTCTTGTAAATAAGATCAAGATATGGCAGCGCAGGCTTTATCATTATGATGTCTGCACCTTCTTTAACATCCATCATGACCTCATGTAGTGCTTCGTTAGTATTGTGGAATGGCATTTGATATGATTTTCTGTCCCCAAATTCTGGCATGGAGTGAGATGCATCTCTGAATGGAGTGTATAGGTTCGAGGACAACTTTGCTGAATATCCAATTATACCAACATTTTTGAACCTATCATCGTCCAATGCTTTCCTGATACTTCTTACCTGTCCATCCATCATAGCTGAGGGCGCTACAAAATCAGCTCCAGCTTCGGCATGACTTAGGGCGACACGATCCAAAATTTTCAAACTTTCATCATTGTCCGCAACATTGTTTTTTATGATGCCACAATGACCATGAGAAGTATACTGACATAGACACACGTCAGTTACTGTTACGATTTTTTCGCCGAAGTTACTCTTGATGGTTCTCACAGACTCTTGAACTATTCCATCTTTTTGATACGCACTGGTTCCCCTATCGTTTTTTAATTTTGGTATACCAAAAATCAAAAAAGTCTTTACGCCCAAATCATACAACTCTTGAACGTCTTTGATGAGATGTTTTTGGGGTATTCTGAAGATTCCAGGCATCAACTCAATTTCTTTTGGCTCTTTGATACCTTCTTGAACAAAAACAGGATATACAAGATCTTTTACTGATAATCTCGTTTCTTGCAAAAGATCCCTTATGGCAGGAGTACGTCTTAATCTTCTTAATCGAACTTGTGGAAATCCATTAAATTCAAAATCCTCATTTTGG
This sequence comes from Nitrososphaerales archaeon, assembly GCA_029237505.1. Classification (GTDB taxonomy): domain Archaea; phylum Thermoproteota; class Nitrososphaeria; order Nitrososphaerales; family Nitrososphaeraceae; genus TA-21. The sequence continues at coordinate 19,627 of JARBAW010000132.1, read as the reverse complement.
TTCATAATTAAAAATCCTTGATACTATGTTCAACACGTCCTCATTTTTCTCTCTATTGCCAATTTCCTTTCTGAAATTATTCATTGGTGTGGATAGTATTCCTTCTACAATTGCAAAAGATAACTGCTCCATAATCTCAAATTCCTTCATTCCTTTCTTAATTCCAAGCATCCTGGCGGCCTTGGATAATTCTCTATTTCTGACTTCATCTACTATTTTGAATATTGATACCACAAAGGGTTCGGCTTTTATCTTTCTAAACAATAGATCCATGGATTCCATTCCACTTTGGATCATTGTTTCTGCCAATCGAATTTCTTCATGTCTGCGTTTTAGATTTCTGTCTACTATTTCTGCAATTTGATCTATGTTCACTAATTTAATTCCCGATATTGTTGCAATTCTATCATCAACAGTCCTTGGATTGGAAAGATCAAATATCATCATTCCATCATTTTTCTTTTTACATCTGAAAATTCGATCAAAAGTAATAAGATAGTATGGAGCAGTTGTAGAAACAAAGATGATATCGGTTTTATCAAAATTATGAAGAGCTTGTTCAAATTCTATTGGAGTTCCACCAACAGTACTAGAAAATGACTTTGCTCTCTCATAGGTTCTGCTTGCCACTTCAAAGTTGACCTGTCTTTTCTTTAACGATTTGGCAACTAGCATTGCTCCCTCACCAGTTCCAATCAATAGAACTTTTTTATCTTGAAAATCATCAAAATATTCTTCAGCCAAATTTACCGCCATTGAACCAATTGATACGCTTCCTTTATTCAAGCCGGTATTGGTTCTAATTCTACTGCCAACTTTTATTGCATGTTCAAAAATTAACGGAATAAAAGAATCAATATAGCAGTTCTGGCGAGAAAATTCAAAGGCTCTCTTAACTTGACCCAATATTTGATCTTCTCCTACTACAAGGGATTCAAGTCCTGAAGTCAATCGCAAAAGATGATGGATTGCTTCTTTTCCTTCATCAATCTCAGCAGATTCAAATGACAAGTCATCCTGTTCTGTGATGCTTTTCCATGTATCAAAGATCTTGCCAACATTTATCTTTTCTAGCGCTAAAAAAAGTTCTACTCTATTGCATGTTTGAAGTATAACACATTCTCGTATATCGCCAGTTGTCAAAAATATCCGATGTGCCTTACCAATATCATTGAAAGTGAATTTTTCTAGTATGTGTATTGGAGCTTTCTTGTGAGTTATTCTCACATTCAATAGTTTTATCTCGTCGGTCACTACGGTATTCAAGGCTTATTCACCTTTCCCCAATTATTCAAGATGTGTAATGCAGTCATTTTTGCTTCGTTGAGCTTGTTTGATCTTAACAAATATTGGATATTTTTATCTTTTATTAGTGAGTATAAAAATAGCTTTCTTTCTTTCACAGTATTAATTTTCCGCTTTGCATTCTTTCTTGCAAATTCCTGTAAAATTATGTTGCTTATGTCTGAATCATTAATACTCCTATGAACCATTCTTTCTATTTTCATCCTTATTTTTCGGGCCATAATTGGACTCTTTCCAGAAGTTGAGATTGCAATTTGGATTAAACCTTCATAGTTTACTAATGATGTATATGAAAAATCACTTATCTCTGGGTCATCAGCGGCGTATACAAAGGCGCCCATGGATCTTCCCTTCTCTACGAGTTTCCTATTTAAGACCCTATCATCAGTCGCAGCCAATATCAAGTATACATCATTGAATTGGTCCAAAATGGTGGCATCCTTGATTGTGCTTTTTATCAAGTTAATTTTCTCATCAGACACTAATTCCTTGAGTTGAGCATTGAGTCTACTTGTTATTACAGTTATTTGGCAATCCTGATCCAGAAGTCCATTTATTTTGCGTAGGCCTTCAGTACCCCCCCCTATCACTATAGCTTTCTTGTTATTTACGTTAAGATCAACTATCAATTGGGAACACCTGGTGATCTATGGATTTGATGCTAATGTCTTTATTTAATCGTTCCATGAATGTATGATCAAATAATTCATATTTTCAAATATGAGTGATTTTTATATTCATCAAGAATATCATATAGTATATATACAATAACGACGTTATAATTTTTAATGACCTCAGATCTGAACATGGATTATAGCAAGTATGACTTTAAAGATTCTACCGAGCTTTACGTATATTTAAGTAAGAAGGGACTTTCTAGGGGAACCGTCGAGGAGATTAGCAAACTAAAGGGTGAACCTGATTGGATGAGAGAATTTAGGTTAAGATCATTTGATGTTTTTCTAAGTAAACCAATGCCAAATTGGGGCGGAGACTTGTCACATATTGATTTTCAGAATATCTACTATTATGCCAAAGCTTCTGAAAAGCAAAGTAAGAGTTGGGAAGAAGTTCCAGAATCTGTGAGGAACACTTTTGAAAAATTAGGAATTCCTGAGGCAGAAAGAAAATTCCTCGCTGGAGTAGGAGCACAATATGAGTCAGAGGTTGTATATCATAATCTCCGAGAAGATCTAGAAAAACAAGGAGTAATATTCATCGATACCGACAGCGCGGTAAAGAAATACCCTGATATTTTGAAGAAACACTTTGGTAAAGTCATTCCTCCTGAGGATAACAAGTTTGCAGCTTTAAACAGTGCTGTGTGGTCTGGCGGATCATTTATCTATGTTCCACGAAATGTAAAAGTTGATCTCCCACTTCAAGCATATTTCAGAATTAACGCTGAAAATATTGGTCAGTTTGAGAGAACACTAATCATAGCAGACGAAGGTGCAGAAGTCCATTACATCGAAGGATGTACTGCGCCAGTGTACACAACTGAATCACTTCATTCTGCAGTAGTAGAGCTAATTGCAAAAAGAGGTGCAAAAATAAGGTATACTACCATTCAAAACTGGAGTAAAGATGTCTATAATCTAGTTACTAAAAGAGCATATGCTTATGAAAATGCAACAGTTGAGTGGATAGATGGTAATCTTGGAAGTAAGTTAACCATGAAATATCCAGGTGTTTACATGCTTGGTAAAAGAGCCCATGCTGAAGTAATTTCAATTGCTTTTGCTGGTAGCGGACAACATCAAGATGCTGGAGCTAAAGCAGTGCATCTTGCTCCTGAAACAACATCTAGAATTACAAGCAAATCTGTAAGCAAGGACGCAGGTCGCACAACATATCGAGGATTACTGCATGTTGCTAAAGGCGCAACAGGTGTTAAATCGAATGTCAGATGTGATGCCTTACTTCTTGACAAGAACTCTAGGACAGACACCTATCCATATGTGGAAGTAAATGAAGATGATGCCACTATCTCTCATGAAGCAACGGTAGGTAAGATAGGCGAGGATCAAATATTCTATCTGATGAGTAGAGGATTTTCAGAATCAGATGCACTGTCTTTGATAGTTGGTGGCTTTATGGAACCATTTACAAAAGAGCTGCCGATGGAATATGCAGTAGAACTCAACAGGCTGCTAAAGTTAGAGATGGAAGGCTCTGTCGGATAAACAAGAGATACGATCTAACTCTCAATTATTTTTGCGAACTTGATTACGTTTGGAGTATTTGCCTTAGTAATTTTTTTCATTTTATAAAATTGAAATCCTTATAAGCCGCCTTAAAGTGATTTCTTTTTGAATTATAGAAGGTTTATGGAGAACTCTAAATGGATTTCACATATTTAATCATGCAATTTCTGTTTACACCACACTACGTTGAACATCCTCCATTACCATTCTCGTTCAGCTCAATGATTATCGCAGCTCTTGTTGCTATTTCCATGAATATCTTATTCGCACTGCTCAGAAAGAAAACAACGGATATAGAAAAAATGAGTAAGATTATGAAAGAATCTGTTGAATTTAGAAAACAGATGATGGCTGCTGTCAAAAAGCAAGATAAAGAGTTGATTGCCGAACTAAAGAAGAAGCAGGCTTATGTAAATAAGATGAATATGGAAGTCCAGCAGCAGCAAATGAAGCCAATGTTCATCTATATGATACCGTCATTTCTATTATGGATTCTAGTATTTCCAACCATTTTTGGGCAAGTGGTGGCACTTTCGCCAATTCATCCTGACATTCCATGGATAACATGTAACGCAGATAATGTGAAAAATGACACAACCCTCAAAGACGATGGAAAGCCACAAGGACCTTGCAAAATAGAAGGCCAGGTATACCTTTGGGGATGGTTTCTAATTGTTAATTTTGCATTTAATGGAATAATTTCAAAGCTTACTAAGACCAACTTGCCAAGTGTAACAGGTTAATCGTATTTCCTAAATTCAATCTTCAAATATCCAATCTATTTCCACGCTAAACTCCAATCAACTAATCTTTAGTATTCTTGATATCAAATAAGATAGTTTGTTTGTGGGTCGATCCACAATATTCTCATAATCTTCCATTGTATCTAGATCTTTAGACAGGTTTTCAGATTTGACAACTATCGTCTGTGAAGCTGTATTTCGAGAGGATAGAACATGATTGTAATAACTATTATTATCATATGAGGTATCATACAAGTTAAACGGTTTTCTTATTAGCAGATTAGTCCCATCCATTCTTACGGAAGGCACAATTATTGAGCATTTATTTAGTTTACTGGCTATTGATAACAATAACTCAATCTCATTCGGATCCAGAAAGATCAGATCTATGGGCACTACAATATTTGTATTCACATGATTTTCTTTGCAAATGCTATCTCCAACCTTAATTGCATAATTAACTCCCTTTTCTTCTGCGAAGATAAATTTTACATCGTAATAACTGGAAATTTTTTCTACTCTTTCATCAGCGGAAATAGTTACTACTTTAGAGATATTTTTACATTTTCTCAACGTGAGAATGGTTGATTTAAGCATCAGTTCTGTCAATACAATTTTTTGATTTCTGGTTAGTGCCAATCTGCTTTTACTTGATTCAAATTGCTTAACTGGGATAAACGCTGCGGTTTTCATGATTTAACACTTGTTGAGTATTTTCAGAAGATGCTTTGACAACCTAATTTCGTCTTGATCATCTTCCATAATTATATTTGTCTTGTAGACTTGAACCCCGCTACTTTGTATTTTATTTTCATACTCCTTATCTGATTCAGAGATAACCAAATTCGCTGCAATATTTGAATAGAAAGAGGCTATTCCTGCTGGAGAAGATTCAATACTCATGGCTCTCAAGTACTTTGAAGCCGGTCCACTTAATGCTTGGTTTCCAACTATTGGACTTACTGCGATTACCTTTTCTTTTCTTAATTCAAGTTCCTTTCGAATTGATGGAATTGAAGTTACAGGAGCTATGCTTGAAATTGGATTACCTGGCGCGATAATAATCATTTCCGAATTTCTGATGGCATCAAAAATTTTGGCACTCGGATTTGCATGTTCGATACCCTCGTATCTGATATTCAAAATATCCAATTCAGCATGGTGTTTGACCCAATATTCTTGAATATGCATTTCACCCATTGAAGTTTCTATTCTGGTTTCAAAGTGTTTATCTGAAGCTGGTAAGATGACTGTAGAAATGGAAAGGCTTTTTCGTATCCATTCTGTAATCCAGGAAAGAGACTTGCCTTCTTTGATAAATTGGGTTCTTACAATATGAAGAGCAAGATCCTTGTCGCCAAGTTTGAACCAGTAATCCTTTCCAAATCTCCTCATTTGTTCCATAAACACAAAAGAATCATTCATCACCCCCCAGCCTCTGTTTTTATCTAAAAGACCCGAAAGTCCATAGGTCACTGTATCTATGTCCGGGCATATGTACAGTCCATGCAACCAAATGTTATCAGCGACATTTGAGATAACCATCAAATCTTCAGTGACCTTAGATAGCCCTCGAGCCAGTTTTACCGACCCCGTTCCTCCCGCTATTAGTGTAATCAAAATAAAAGACCACTACTTGACATACAACTTTTTTATATTTTCCGAAATTGACATATTCTATGATTAAAAAATAGGGCCCACGAAATTCTAAATAAAATCAGAACTATTTAGATTAGAAAATTGGTACTTTAGATAAAGATTATAAACAGGTTGAATCAGTCTCTACCCTGTGAATAGTTTCAGATTCATTATGGTTGTTTTTTTGATAACATTCACAGTTAGTTCACTTATCTCTAATTCTTATGCCGCTCAAATGACAGTCGTTTTGTCTCCTAGTTTGAATCAAGCCGAGCCAGTATTTACCGCCAATCGATTCATTACCTTACAATACGATCCATCAAGCGAGCTGGCCAAGAAATTTGCCACAGTAAATGACAATATTAGATTTAAGGCGAATGCGTCTTCGCCGGGAATGGCAGAATTAATTTCCGGAATAAATCAGGATATTTTTACAGAAAAACAAAGCCCTATTTCCATCCAAAATGCAACGGTCGATTACACTGGAACCTTAAGGGGTAGCAGTGACAGATTAATCCTCTCGTACAAAGTAGTCTTTACGCCAAGCATAAGTGGATTCACACTCCCAAGCAATAATTCAGAATCTGGTGGAGCTCTAGTAGATTTGGATTGGAGAGGATTTTTTACCAATAGACCACTAGAATTACAAGTACCAAGCCTTGGTAATGTCAGTCTTAATTATCCGATAAGTTTACTTCAAATCAAGTATCCCGAATTAGCACAGCAATTGAATTCAAGTGAAGCCGGTCGGATATTCAATACTCCACTCTTTAATTTTGAGAAAATTGCTACTCCCATGGAACGCTGGCACTTCTTATTTGACCCAACTGGTAGTCAGGCTTCAACAGCAGGTTCTGGATATCAAGAATTAGGAGGGGCCCGTGTAGTTTCCATATTCTCTCTAGGTGAAAGCAGCTTTAGAGAAGGAGTTATGGAAGCAGAGGAAACTGAAGCCACCGGAGTAGCCGACGGTACAAATATCAATGTTCATTCCACTACTCCTCCGCCAAGTGGTCAAGTACAAATTGCTGGATTCGCAACAGTCTCTAAAAGCGGAAACTCTGAGATTGCATTTGTAACTGAAAATGCGCCCGAAGGAACTACAACCGCAACTGGTGGATTTCCATTACAGGTGCTCTTTATACTTGCAGGCATGATGGCAGCTGTATCGGTATTTGTCCTGTGGAAAGCAAGAAAGTAAAAGGGTAAGCAAGTTACGCATTACGCACTTTATCCACTTTATTTATTTCTTATATTGCAATCAATCGTAATTTGCATAAAGCAGATTCTATTGGGATGATTTAATTTTTGGTCGACTCTTAAAATGAAACTTGTTAAAAATAATCTAAAAACTTGAGTTTTTTTAAGGGGCAACTTGGAAAACTAAAATAGCATTTACATCTAAATTAAAGAAGGGTATTGTTACTTTTTTGGAAACTACCCTGCAAGATTCAAAGAAAAAAATGTGGTTGCTAGCCGTAACCCTCCTTTTGTTTTAAGTGGGATTCCACTGAGCGGTCAACCTGGGTTCATACAGGAATGTTAGCCCCTTTTTGTCCTTGCTCCACTCAGGTCGGCGGTTTCATTCCAGCATTGACATCTTCAGGCTATTAGCCATCATCATCATTTTGATCAACTGGATTTCCTTTCTGTTCCGTAGCCAGGTGTCTCCACCTAATTATCGCTAATTTGAGTGCCTGTTGCGAGGGAGGAGTTTCCTCTCTTTCGAGTCACCCACACGCTAGCTCACACGATAAGAATTAGATGCAAGACTACAAAAATCTTTTTTACTTTGCAATCATGAGAATATGATATTCGCATTGGCTCACCCTACTTACGGCATGTTTCTATTGAAATAGGAATTTTTCTAAATCATAAACCAAATTGCTTTACTAGCATGTCTCTCTTCTTGCTAATTTGGAAGAGTGAGTCTGTTCTTTCATATGCCTCTTTTTTGGGTCTACCAAACATCATAGATTGGAATAGGAGGTGATTTTCAGGGATTACAATACCTGTCTGATCATCCGAATAAAGTATCTTCAGAGTATCATCAGTTTTCCTCATTGTCTCCTCATGAAGGTGTACCATGTTAGTATCATCATGTTCAAATCCAAATTCACGTGCCTTAAGACGGATGTCGGCTGTACCTTTTGCTTTACCAAGAACAGCTACACCAAATTCGTCATCATAGATATCTGCAAGTGAATCAAAGTAGGGTATCTTATCACTGAATCTAATTGTCATTTGATGAAGATGCATCATCCTTGATGGCACCTTATATGCCTCAACAAATAGTTTTACTGAAGGTAGGAACGATTTAACGTCATCTTGATGATGCGGATTTTTATCCCACTCTATCGAATCCTTAACTTCTTTTGTGTCCTCAAGGTCCGCCCATCTTCTAATCAAAGTAACATCATACCGCTGTATTTTGTCTCCGAATTTTTCGATCATTGGTTGCATAATTCGCCCCATTCCAGAAACATTACAGCTGCCCTGTATGACATATTTTTGGTTTGCAACCTTATCGTAGTTTACCCTGGAATTGTGTATGATATCGGCAACCTTCTTTTCGCCTGCTCTATCCTCGCCTCCTTGGAAGATTGCAGGTTTATTCATGGGAATGTAGTAATTTACTTTATTGCTGTATCCCAGCCCGTCCTTGGCGGCATCGATAACAAGATCAGCTGATTTGATTGCATCGGTGATTGTACCCGAAATATCATAGCCTTTTTGTCTAAACTCAGGCAGTTTTTCTTCGGGAACATAGACAGGAAATTTCTTTGCAAACGCTTCATCTAACTTTTCATCAATTGAATATTTTCCAATTCCAACGAACTGAATTTCCTTGTCACGAGATAATGCAGATGCCAGTCTCCTTCCAATATTTCCATATCCATTAATGAATACTCGAACCATTTCCTGATGTTTTTAGAGAAACTGAAGGATTATTTAATTTATCATAAGTCAAGTCTTGTTTTTCTAGAGCGAGTATGTATGGTTTCAAAATTCAAAAGGACTACTGGATTGAGATCAATTTACAAACATTAAATATCTATGGATGTAAAAATAAACATTAAGAAAAGAACAACAAATTATGGTGCCTTGAAATGAAAAAAATTTTGATAATTGATAATTATGACTCATTCGTTTACAACATTGCGCAATTATTTGGAAAACTCTCCACAGCGCCGATTGTTTTTCGTAATAACAAAATAACAATAAATGATATAGACAAAATGCAACCTGATGGAATAGTCCTCTCACCTGGTCCCGGACATCCTGCAGATAAAAAATCATTTGGAATTTGTGGTGATATTATTGAAACCATTGGACCTAATATTCCAGTTTTGGGTGTATGTCTGGGTCATCAAGGTATAGTTCATGTCTATGGTGGTAAAGTAATTAATGCACACGTTGTACGGCATGGAAAGACTAGTAAAATAAAATACCTGGATAATGAGTTATTTGAAAAACTGGCAAATCCATTTGTCGCAACTAGATATCATTCATTGGTTGCAGCTAGAGAAAACTTTCCAGATTGCTTGGAAGTAACGGCATTTTCACTTGACGACTCAGAAATTATGGGGTTAAAACACAAGAAATACCCCATTTACGGTGTTCAATTTCACCCAGAATCCGTACTAACGAAAAATGGTTATCATATTCTAGAAAATTTCATAAATGTTCTGAAAAAATAATGTCCACAGAATATCTTCAAAAGCAAACGAGAAAAATAATATCAAAGAAAGATATTGATGTAGATGAATTTACTAATGCAGTAAATATTATTTTCATGGATGAAATTCCAGATTCTACTATTGCTTCGTTCCTTGCCGCGCTAACATTTAGAGGTATTGATGCCAATCAACTAAAGATAGTAAGAGATATTATGATTCAAAATTCTCATAAAATATCTCCAAAAATTAGTGGCGCGCTAATTGATAATTGCGGTACTGGTGGTGATATGTCAAATTCATTTAGTATCAGCACCGCTGCATCAATTGTTGCATCTGCTTCTGGAATAAATGTCGCAAAACATGGGAACAGATCTGCCAGTGGAATATTAGGAAGTGCAGATTTCTTTGAATTTATAGGACTTGATTTGACCATGCCAGAAAGCACAGCTATTGAATCACTTGAAACACTTGGTTATGCCTTCTTATTTGCGCCTAAATTTCATCCTAAATTGAAAAGGCTTTCGGGCATACGAAAACGACTTGGCTTTAAAACAATTTTCAATCTAATTGGGCCGTTATGTAATCCGTGTACAAATATTACATCTCAGGTAATTGGAATTTCTGATTCTAAATTTATGGATCTTGTCTCCAGTGCGATGATTCACTCAAATCTAAGGAAAGTTTTCCTGGTTCATTCATTAGATGGTATGGACGAGTTATCAAACACTTCAAGTAATATTATGGTCGTCCTTCAATCAGGCAAAGTTGAAAGACAAGAAGTAGATCCAAAATTATTGGATGTCAAAGTCGCTAAAAAAGAACAAATTCAAATCAAATCTGTGCGAGATTCAATAAAGACAACTTTAGAAACAATTTACGGGAAATCTGCTAGCGCAAAACAAGACATAGTAATTCTCAACACTGCTGTTGCATTAATGGCGGGAGAAAAGGCTAGTGATCTGAACGAAGGAATAAAAATTGCAAGGGAACTAGTGAAATCTGAAACTCCAAGAACTAAACTGCGAGAATTGATATCTTCATGTGGGAACATTCAAAAATTGGATGACATCGAAAAGGAATTTTCGCTATTAACTAGGTAGTACTAGATCAAATTAATTTCTAACTCTTAAAATAAAAAGATAAAAGAGAAATTTAGGATTTTATCGTCTTCTTGCTTTTGATTTTGCCTTTGATTTTGCTTTTGATTTTGCCTTTGATTTTGCTTTTGATTTTGCCTTTGATTTTGCTTTTGGTTTCGTCTTGCCTTTCTTGACCGCTTTGCTAGGACCACCGCCAATCTTGAACATTTTGGTTCCACAAACCGAACATGTTCCCTTTGTTGCAGGTCTTCCATTTTTCATGACGACCTGTGATTCATCTTTCATTTGCCTCTTTGCTTTACATTTTACACAATAACCTTCAGTTGCCAACATATTCAAGTTATGGTGGTTCCTTATAAGAATAGCTCTCTTACTTCAATTTGAATTGCGTTATTAATCTCAAACAATGAGCTTTTGTTCTCTTGGTCGGTTATGATTATGGAAAATCATTAGAGTCGACTTGATAAAATGTTCAAGATTGATGTTGCTCCAATGCATTAAACTGGAAATCTATTAATAATAATTTGCGGTTTACAATTTCAGATTCTCTACATTGATTCCTACTTTTGTATCATGTCTTGAATAATTTTTCTGGCGAATATGAGGTATGTTGTATGGCCAATCATACGCGTTGACGGTCTTGTTTTTCCTTCCCTTGCCTCTATGTTGCGGATCATTATTTCAGAACTTTCTATATCTGTAAAACCTACTTCGTACAATCGTTTGGCAGTCTTTTCCAATTGATTCATGGTTGGACATATTATTGCAACAGATCCGCTGTTTTTTAGAGATTGGTGAACAACATGCAATACATTCCAGGGATCTCCTAAATCAATAATTGCAACATCAATGTTGGATTGTTCCAATCCTTGCTTCATTATATCATGTTTGAACATTGTAACATTTTTTTCCATTCCTGATTTCTTGAGATTCCTACTGGCGATTTCCATAAATTCTTCATTAACGTCGTAAGTAAAGACATGTCCTCCAGGTTCTACGAGACTGGCAAAGAATGTCGTTAGTGAAGCACTTCCTGTCCCTATTTCAAGAACATTAGACCCGCTCTTTAGTCCAGTTCTAATTGCTATGTATCCTAAATCCTTTGGATATACAATCTGAGTTTTTCTGTCGGACTTCATGACAAAGTCATAGACTGATGGTTCTAAGAGGTAAACCATTTTCTGCTTGGGTGTAACGATAGAAGAGCCATACTCAAGTCCTATTACCTGATCAAAATCTATTATTCCAATATGTGTGTGTAGTTTCTTGCTCTTTTCCACCTTTGTTAACCAATTCTTAGTTGCTTGATAAAAAAATAGGACATATGCGCCTTCAGATATTTTCATCTAAACAATGATTTTGTAGAGAGGTAAAAAAATCTTACAATTACTTTTTTTTAAATTCTAGTTCAATGAATATATGACCAATATGATTTCCTTACTAATATTATAAAAAATGAAATTAGCTTCATTGTATTCAGGAGGAAAAGATAGTAATTACTCCATTTTTGAGATGAGGAGGCTTGGTCATGATGTAGTATGCTTAATTTCTATAATGCCTGAAATTGGTGATAGTTTACTTTTCCATTTTCCAAACATCCACCTTACAAAAGCACTTGCACAGGCAATCGATTTGCCAGTAAGAAATTTTCAATCAAGGACTTCCAGCCTAGAAAGTGAAATGTCTGTTCTAGAAAAAGCACTCTCAATTGTAAAGGATGAGTTCCATATAGATGGAATTGTGCACGGGGGAATTGCAAGCATGTTTCAAAAAAAAAATTTTCAGAAAGTATGTGAGGATCTTCAATTGTCAATATATTCTCCCTTGTGGAATTTGAATCCGAGAAACTACCTTAATCAATTGATTGATGAAAAATTCAAAATAATTATTGTTGGAGTATCTGCATTGGGATTGGGTAAAGAATGGCTTGGAAGTACTCTTAATCGTGAGAATTTAACAAAGTTGGAGTTCCTATCTGCAAAATATGGTTTTAACCTGAGTTTTGAAGGAGGAGAGGCAGAGACATTGGTTGTTGATTGCCCAATTTACAAGAAGAAACTGGAGATCAGAGAGGGAATAGTCAAATGGTTTGGCGACAATGGAATATTTGAAATAATAGATTATGATTTAATAGACAAGTAATGCTAGATAATCTTCGCTCAAGTCTTGGGACGGCTCTAAAAAAACTAGTGGGTGCATCTGACGTAAATGAAGAACTGATAGATTCATTATGCAAGGATGTACAAAGAGCGCTGCTTCAATCCGACGTTAACGTAAGATTGGTATTGAATATTACACAAAACTTGAAAAAGAGATCTCTAGAGGAGACTCCACCTAAGGGATTATCTAGGAAAGATCATATTGTCTCAATCCTTTATGATGAACTTTCACGATTGATGGGCTACACAGGAGAGTCTAATGCTCAAAGCCAAAACAGTCAGACTGAGAACCAGGTCATTCCCATTTCTCCTGGAAAACTCAATATCGTATTGATGTTTGGTATCCAGGGAAGTGGTAAAACAACAGTCACTGCAAAATTGGCAAGATGGCTTACAAAGCATGGATATCATGTTGGGGTAATTGGGGCAGATACATGGAGACCTGGCGCTCTTACACAACTTAAAATGAATTGTGTCAAGATAAATGTTGAAGTGTACGGTGACGAATCAAATAAAGATGCACCTTCAATAGTTAAGAAGGGACTTGATTATTTTAAAGATGCAGGGTCGGATGTTGTAATAATTGATACTGCTGGCAGACATAAAGATGAAACTGAGCTTTTAGAAGAAATGAAAAGCATGTACAAGATTTCAAAGCCTGATCTAATTCTGCTGGTAATTGATGGTACAATAGGTCAGCAGGCATATAGTCAGGCCAAATCATTCCATGATACGGTTCCTGTTGGCGGTATCATCATTACAAAACTGGATGGGACTGCGAAGGGTGGTGGAGCTCTGGCTGCATCGGCAGTAACAGGTTCAAAGATCTTCTTTATAGGAAACGGTGAAAGAATTGACGATCTCGAAGAGTTCAGTCCCACAAGATTTGTTGGTAGGTTGCTGGGAATGGGAGACATTAAAGCAATTTTGGACCTAGCAAAAGATTTAGAATTACAGGCAGATGAAAATCAATCCAAGCGAGTAATGAGCGGGAAGATGACCATTGAAGACTTTTATTCACAAATGGAAAGCGTTGGAAAAATGGGTTTTAGGAACATTATCGATAATATGCCTGGTCTGTCTGGATTAGTTAAAGAAGATCAGCTTGACGCAATACAGGGTAAATTGGTAAAATGGCGGTACATTATACAATCAATGACAAAACAGGAGAAAAAAAATCCAGAGGTGATAAATGATTCGCGACGAAAAAGGATAGCAAGAGGTTCAGGTGTTGCCGAACATGACGTGAAGGATCTGATAAAGAATTTCAACAATTCCAAGAGCATGATTAAACAAAGTAAGGGAAGACAAATGCAAGGTATGATGAGAAGATTAGGCATAGGATAGTACGATGCGTCTAATTGAAAACTAGATCAGAGTATAATCTATGTAAATGGTGTTCAGAAAGGCAACATATTAAGAACTACCGTCTTCAAAAATTTGCTAAAAATTGTCAGATATGTAGAGGTTTATGGAACCAATTGGACGAAATAAGTAACAGGATTATCCAGGCAACTAGAAATTATCAATATGACACATTCCTAATTGGGCTTACACTAGATCCCAGCTTTTATGAAAGTGAAGACAAATTTAGGTCTAGATTCAAGATCAGAGGTAAAGAAAATATCAAAACAAGTCTGCTCCGAGAAATTAGAAAGAACTTTGGCAAGACTTCGAAAAAGAAAGCTGATCTAGATTATCCGGACATTACCATCAACGTACAGATTAGTAGAAGATTTGAAACAACTGTCTCTGTCAGCTCAAGCACGGTAATTTTAAGAGGACGCTATAATAAGTTAAAGGGGTTTCAAATAAAGACTAAAAATTCTACTGCTACTAATACAATGGAAGTCAATCAGCATCACATTGAAAAAATCTTGAAGAAAGTAATATCTGATAAATTCAATTCTGATTCCATAACGTTTTGGCCAATTGGAAAAGAGGAGCCCGAAAGTTTGGTACTTGGAAATGGCAGACCATTTTATGTGACAATAAAAAATTCAAAAATAGTTAGTTTCAAACAAACCTTATCCATTCAATCTAATGGGATCTTGTTTAGATTAATTGAAAAGATAAGATCATTGCCGAACTCTGCTCCACTTTATGTAAAAAAAGTTCTGATTGTAGTTTCTTTTGAAGAAAAGCTGAAACCTGTTGATTTTAGGAATTTGACTGATTCAGGAATATTGATGATCGAGCTTATCAACAGGAAAAACAAAAACTGGAAATTCATTTATGGGATAAATTTGAAACTCAAGACGCCTAGAAAATTAGAATTGACGATAACATGTGATAATGGACTTCCCATTAGAAAGTTTATTGAAGGTGAAGACGCCGATATTTCTCCAACTCTCGGACAAATAGTGGGTAAAAAATGCAGTTGTGTCAAGTCTGATATTTTGGATATTTTGAACGAAGAAAATTTGCTAAACTAAGTAGTCTTTGTGAACTTTGAAGAATAAATGTGACTATTTTGACTTCTGCTTGAATTCAGTAAATCCACATTTACCGCAAGTGTTTCTATCCTTATGTTCTGCCATGAAAACGCCCTTTCCGCATCTAGGGCAATCCCTTTTCTTTCTAGTTACTTTGTCTCCAGAGATATCATAGAATGTGTAAATTTGTGTTTTTGAATCATTCTTTTTGTCTGCCATGTCTTTATCACTATTTCTTTGATTTTCCCTTTTCTGAACTTTGCTGCTTTTCTTTCAATTTTTGAGCTTTTGCTTCGTCAAATATTTTCTTTCTTTCTGCCTTGTCTATCAATCTCATTGATATGTATTTTGGTAAAGTATCTTGGGCGCTTTTCTCATCTTTGTAGATATGGAAAAAACCATTAACGTCAGTGCTTCCCTTATTGCATTTGATTTCAATCGGTATGATTGTCTTTAAATCCACATTGTTTGATTTGGATATTGTTTCGATTGCATCTTTCTTTTTTATATTTCCTGAGACATTTCTAAATATGACCTGGAGTTCTCTCCTGTTCATTAATTGGTTGTTATAATCACGTAAGACCACGACTTCTGTGCTCATATTCGTATGAATCGGATGATTTTTTTACTCATATAAGGATTTCCAATCAAAATTCAATGAATTTATTGAAATAACGTGTTTGGACGGGTGAAGTAGTATTGGTGGCAGGATTAGATTTTTTGATATTTTGGACAGATGAAGTGCACAAAAATCTTTGAAAATACACTGTTCATGCTCAATATTGATTTATGAATTGGTTAGTCTTCCAATTACTCGTAATTTCCTATCTTCGTAAATTAAAATCAGCACGGGCATTACCAATGAATATGGTCCTAAATCTGATTGAATGTTACTATCACGATCTTATGAAGGGCGCTCATCTGGGTCCACTTGTGCGCTCATTTCGATGAAGAAAAACTACTCAATAGCAAGCTATGAAATATTTAGACATAATCCGAATGTTTTACCCTGTGAATTTCCGATTTAACCTATATCGATCACTTCAAAACTTAGGTAAAATATTGGATAAAAATTATGATCAAGAAATTATGATCAAGAAATTAGTGTCATATATATGGGATTTAATTTTAATTAAACTGATGGACCAATCCGATATTAAGAGAAAAATAGTGTTAACTTTACCACTTTGTTTTTTGTACTTTATGTTCTTGTCATTTGCAGTAATTTCCTCTCATAATTCTGCATTTGCAGCAAGTGATTTTACAATCGAAGCAAAGATTAATTTACAAAAATTAAGCGACCCTGTCAAAATGAAGGTAGTTGCATCAGCTAATGGTGATACTCAAGTTAAGAACTTGACCGCTAATGATCTAAAATCAAAAAGCACTACTGTTTCATTTAAATTCAATCAAAAAAATGATGTTGTTAAAGTAGGTGATAGAGATGAATTCTTTGCGTGTGCTTATGATCTTAACGGACAGACTAATGAAATGAAATCTTATTCTTGTGTGGAGGGAAATATTGGCAGCACTGGTGGAAAAAACACAGTTAACATTGGGTCAGGGACTGAAAAAACCCTTACTACAGGAAGATTCCAAACTTCTAACGGTGGCGAAAATGCCACGATAAATAATCCCACACTCCAAATTACTATACCATTATCTGACAGAAAAGATGTCAAGGAACTAAAAGTGGTTACAATGATTAGAGGTGAGTTTAATACAAAGACGATTGATGCACAGAAATTACTCAAAGAGGCTGATCACAATACCTTGATAATTCCATTTGTGTTCGACAAGGTTCCTGAAATTGGTCCGATCCAAAAAGGAGATCTGTTCTTTGCCTGTGTATCTGGAGATGAATTGAATCCGCCGGAGGGAACAGAATGTGAGCACAGACACACAGTACATACTGGGCACATACATAACCTTGTGGTAAGATAGGCAGTTATGATATCATAATTAATTAAAATTATGTAATCTCTTTTTTCATCCTGTCATAAGAAATATACAATTTCAAGATATCTAATAATATTTTCACCCCGTGTGAAATCAATCAGCGAGAAAAGTGAATAATTTGAATTCAAGAGTGACATTTATCGAGCGTTCTCAATCATAGAACAGAAGAATAGTGTTACGAAGCATTATAAGCATAATCCACACTGAAAAGTAGTAATAGTAATTGTTGAGAACAGAAGACAAAGCAAGATCAAGGACTGATTTTCTAAAACATCTCTATAGTCGCAAAATTCTGATTTCCATCATGTTTACAGCAATTCCAGTTAGTATTTTGTTATTCTACGGTATAGATGACAAGAATGAGTATTTCTTTGGACATAACTACGTTAATGATTATCGATACAAGACTCAGGAAAATGAGGTATACCGTGTTGGAATCATGGTTAGTCATCATGCATTATTAGCCACACTTAGCATAATCGGACTACTAATTAGTTGGATTGGTTATGAGATGTTTAAGTTATTTATTAGGAAATAGTATCTTTACTACAAATTACTACATTTGATATTTCATTGTTAATGTAGAACCAACAGATTTAAGTAATTTAATAAAACAATACAATTCTATGCTCAATTTCATATTGCTCATTGCAATATCCTTTGCTATTCTTTCAGCGATGGTATATTACAATCACTTGGTTCAAGGTGAACAATTTCTGGTCGCCGAATCAACCAATCAGACAATCGACGGATACATGACCACGGCAAAATTTCTTAGTATTCAAAGTGCACAGTCTGGATCGATAACTCGAATCAATGATACCGCTTATGCGCTTGAATTAGACAACGTTTCAGATAAGACAATACTATTTTCTGATCGACCATATAGAATTGTTACAACAATTGGAACAAATGAGTTTATAGGTAATTGGTCTGTTGGTGATGATAGTTTTTCAGAAGATTCACCTAATGCTATTATGGTAGTGGATGATATTCAAGGACAAGATACGTCCACAATGATATTATTTGATCCTGTTTATGACGAAAATAAAAAGACATTAAGATACGAGGTTACTCCTGATAACGCAACTTCTATTGAGCTGCCAAAAGATCTTGGTAAATCTACACTAATAATAGACGCGCATCCAACCGCAATTAACGACCAAATAACTGACTGATTTGTTAGTCCGTTTTATCACGTCACGTGGAATCTAATTTAGGGAATAATGACCTTTTTCAACACTTGACAGTAAATGGCAATTAAAGTGATTTTATGCGCTTTAGCAAATTAATTTTTCGATCCAAAAAATGTTATTTTTAAGCCATTATGAGTGCTCAATTTATCTCCCTTTTAGGACTATTATTAAGCAATATGGCGTTTTATGGATTTTTTTTTAGTTTTGTGTCGTAATGTGACGTTTTTTATTTTGTACAGTTCACAAAAAAATTCGCTAAGCCTGTCGAGGACCTATGCAAAACTTCTTATCCTCCATAAGGCGATACCCAGTTGGACAGATCGGTTTGTCTGTTGGTGGTCCTGCACAGTAAATTTGAAATCCCGCAATTGGAGGATGTTGTATGTTGTATCCAGGTCCTCTAGAGGAACAGTCTTGAGCCGGTCCTGAACAAACCCCTTGCACAAGATTAAAGTCTTTTGGACACTCCCTGGAGATTGTTGCTTCTCCAGTACATTCATTTCTCATTACATCAGTGTACCAAAAGCCGGTAGGACAACCGGGATCGGTGACTGACATTTGGCTCCTAACCTCATGAATCTTATCTTCTTGGTCTGACCATACCTCGTTAGTGTAAGAGTTTGTGATAAAACCGTGTGATGAAATAAATGTAACAAAAGACAATAAAAGTGCCCTCGATGCATAATTTCCAGAAGGTCGCATGATGGTCGTTGATTGATACCAGAGAAGTATTAATTAAACCTTATCAGAGAACCCCGTGAGATATTTGGCACCCAGGCACTAGATCAGTTAAAAATGTTCAATATCATTAATATCATAGATAAAGCGCTATGTTACATGACATAAGTGCTAAATATTGGTAACTCATAATGAATTTGGCCTTCGGAGTTGTATTTAACAAGACTAATTTCTCACACTATAACGAAAGAATACTTTCTGATAGCGTTATGCTATCTTTCGGTTTTTTGTACTCTCTTAATCAGGTAAATGGAAAAATCGGCGATTTTGTGCAATTATTTTCTATTGTTGAATTTAGCATTAATGAAAATAATCCTATTTTTAGTACTAACAATAATGATATCTGTACATTCGACATCAGAGGAATCTACTGTATAGAATGTGCAATAAAAAAACAGATGATGAAATCAGTATTAAGTCGGTAATTACTTTTATGTCCTTAAATGTCTAGCCCGTTCCATTTTTGG
>JARBAW010000131.1 GCA_029237505.1 Nitrososphaerales archaeon | reverse complement strand
GAACTCATAAAACAACACGATGATGAAACATTACCTCTAACAAGAGGATTATCTCCCTCAGAAGCTCTAGAACTATATGTGGTAAACGAACTTTCAAGGGCACGTGATAGAGCAGGCAAAACCGCTGACCGTGCTTTTCCAGATGATAATTCTGGTGTAATTATGGCATCAACTGGTGCAAGAGGTTCTACACTAAACATAGGCCAGATGACAGCAGCACTTGGTCAACAGTCGATTAGAGGAAGAAGAATTACCAAGGGATATAGAGATAGATCGCTTCCTCATTTCAAACCCAATGATGCTAACCCTGATTCCAAAGGATTTGTAAAATCAAATTATAGAGACGGACTAAGTCCACTAGAATTTTTCTTCCATGCAATGGGTGGCAGAGAAGGATTGGTAGACACTGCGGTAAGGACTCAGCAGTCTGGATACATGCAGAGGAGGTTAATCAATGCACTTGAACATATGAAAATAGAATATGATCAAACTGTTAGAGATCCTCATGGTAATATCATACAGTTTGTATATGGTGAAGATGGTATAGATCCGGCAAAAAGTGATCATGGTGAAGCCGTAAATATATCTAGATTGATAGAAGGCGAGTTACTTGTCGATGAAGGCAAGAAAGCCAACGAAAAGGAAGTACTAGAAATAGTGAACAAACACTCAAAGACACTTAATCCAAAACTACGCGAAAAGTTGTTACTATCTCTTAGTGAAAGTAAGATTAGTAGAGATGGTGCTAACAAAGTCGTGAAGAAAACAATTGACCTAATTAACAGGGCCATGGTAGAACCTGGAGAAGCTGTAGGAGTTGTTACTGCCCAATCTATTGGTGAGCCAGGCACACAGATGACACTTAGAACATTCCATTTTGCCGGAGTTAAGGAAAGAAACGTTACATTAGGACTTCCAAGGCTTATTGAACTTGTCGACGCGAGAAAAAAGCCAGTAACACCTACAATGGATGTTTACCTTGACGAAGAACATAGGATCTCAAGAGAAAAGGCACTGAATGTGGCAAGGGAAATTATATTTACCAAGGTTGCAGATTTAATAGAGCGAAGCGAAACAGATTATTCTGGTATTCTAACATTCCATATTTCCGATTCCAAACTATCGGAACGAGGTTGTTTAATTGAAGATATAATGGAGGTTCTCAAAGGGCCCAAGAAAAAATATGAGGTTACACTGCAGGAAGCAAAGAAAATTATAAAGATCTCAATAGCTGGTGAACCTGATGCCCAAACGTTACTGACGATGAAGAACAAATTATTAAATGCAAGGGTTAAAGGCGTTCCGGATATTGAAAGAGTAACCATTGTAAAACAAGATGAAGAGTGGGTCATTCAAACAGCCGGCTCAAACCTTGCAAAGATAATTGCAATTGATGGTATCGACACTTCTCGAATCACAACAAATAACGTTTATGAAGTTTGGCAAACGCTTGGAATAGAAGCAGCAAGGAATGCACTGATTAAGGAAATTACAAATACATTGGAAGAACAAGGACTCGAAGTTGACATGAGACATATTATGTTGGTTGCAGACCTTATGACTTCTAAAGGACACCTGCAACAAATTGGACGACATGGAATCGCGGGTACCAAAACTTCTGTACTAGCGCGAGCTGCATTTGAAATTACAGTACCCACTATTGCAAAAGCTTCTTTGGAAGGACAGATAGAGTCCCTTAAAGGTGTAACAGAAAACGTTATAGTAGGCGCGACTGTACCTATTGGCACCGGTATGGTCGATCTATATATGAGTGTGAAGGATGAAAATGAAAAATCTAGAAAAAACAATTAAAGAAGCAATTAGTACCAAAAAATGTAAAATAGGAACCAGAGAGGTAATGGGCTCTATTAAAGGTTCAAAACTTATAGTTCTTTCAAACTCATTGATTGATGAGGAGAAATCAAAAATCTTGGAAGAAGCAAATGCCGCAAAGATACCGACGTTACAATTTGATGGTAACTCCATTCAACTGGGAAGATTGTGTAATAAGACATTTAGAATAAGTACAATATCACTGAAAGTTGGCAATGATGACGATATTCAGGAATTACTAAATGAATTTGGAAAGAAATGATACACATGGTAAATTCCTGTCATGCTAAAGAAATTTTTCAAATCGAATTATTATAAATGACTGCAATATGGAAAACCAAATTTTAAGCTCATCAAACAACGCAAAATTGGAGACTATTAATTGAATTGACTGAAAAAATCAAACTGACTTCTGGAGAGCTAAGGCTAATGTCATTGTTTCAGAATATTACCGGAGCAGTTGCCCGTGACTGTGTTGTTGACGAAAAAATGGATAGGGTTATTTTTATTGTAAACAAGGGCCAGATGGGTTTGGCAATAGGTAAAGGGGGTGCTACTATAAGGCAATTGCAAGGAATTGTTACGAAAAAAGTCGAATTAGTTGAGTATTCCGAAGATCCTTCTGCATTTTTGGGAAATGTGCTTAATTCTGATATGATTAACGAGATAAAGATTAATAATAGATTCGATGGTTCAAGACAAGCTGTCGTGGTAGTAGATCCAAAAAAGAAAGGCATAGTAGTGGGTAAGGAGGGACGTAATGCGGAGAAGGCAAGAATTTTGGCAAAAAGATATTTTCAGATATCAAATGTTATGATAGTTAGTGAAGATCATGCACAGAATAATTGGGGTTAGTTGGTAAATGGCAAAATCACCTTTAGGACTATTTTCTGGTAGAGTTTTAAAATCGAAGAGAAAGAGGATGAGATGGTCAAACAAGTATTACAAGAGGCGAATGCTCATGTTAGACAAAAAGGCAAACCCCTTGGAAGGAGCCCCACAAGCAAGGGCTATTGTACTTGAAAAGGTTGGAATTGAATCAAAACAACCAAACTCTGCAGTTAGAAAGTGTGTTAGAGTCCAGTTGATAAAGAATGGAAAATCAATTACTGCATTCCTTCCGCGTGATGGGGCCTTAAATTACATTGACGAGCATGATGAGGTTTTGCTAGAAGGAATTGGAGGATCAATGGGAGGTGCTATGGGAGATATTCCCGGTGTTAGATGGCAAGTATTCAAAGTAAACGGAGTATCACTTATAGAGCTGGTATACGGAAGAAAGGAAAAGCCAAGGAGATGAATTGAATGGTTACGAAAGAAAATAATATGTTATTATTTAACAAGTGGAGCACAGGCGAAATTGAAATCCAAGATTCTGGTCTTAAAAATGTCATTGCGCTGGATCCAACAATAATACCGATTAGTTTTGGAAGACATGAGCATCAAAGACTAAAGAAAGCTGACGTGCATATCATTGAAAGACTAGTAAACAAGTTGATGCATTTTGGCAAGAAATACGCAAAAAATACAGGAAGAATGGGCGGCAAGAAGGGCAGGATGATAAAAACCGTAAAAACTGCTCTCGATTTAATACATTATGAAACTGGCAAAAATCCAGTAGAGCTGCTAATCAGAGCAATTGAAAATGCTGCACCTAATGAAGACACTACAAGAATAGTTTATGGTGGTGTTGTTTATCACGTTTCTGTGGACGTCGCTCCTTTAAGGCGCATCGATCTGGCACTCAGGTTTATTGCAGAAGGAGTGAGGGAATCAACCTATTCAAATCCAAAGACAATTGAAGAAGCCCTGGCTAAAGAGATAATCACAGCGTCAACTAATTCCATGGAAAGCCATTCTGTCAAGAAGAAAAATGAGCAAGAAAGAATAGCCATGTCCTCAAGATAGAAATGGCAATCTCCCTTTTCTTTATTCAACCATATTCTATTTTCCAATCATTTCTGTTCAAGATTCCTTATTCTGAAAGTTAAATAACGATGAATTATTGTGAAAGAATTGTAAATGAGCGCTAAAGAAAGTAAAATTTTTTCAAAGGTTTCATTATGGAGTACTTTTTCAGGTAAGAAAATAATAAAGCAAGTATTATTACAAGAAAAAGGCTACAAACAGTATAGCAAGTATAGGGCTCAATCCGAAAGGGAATTTACCGAGTTTACAAAGAGATTTCTCTTATCGTTACATGAAAAACTGATTTCAGATACGAATCCAAAAGCTACGATGAAAAAATTTGTCGATGAAATCGAGTCTAATGAATTGTCGCTAGATGATTCAAAAATTGATTCAGTACGCGAGAGGCTTTCAAAACCAGATATATTAGCAGATAGGGTACAGCGAATACTAAATTCCAACTTTGTAAAGATGACTTTTCCTGTTTTTTCTGCATTAATTGATAGTGCCTCTGATTACTATAAAGAGCCGATTTCAAAAGAGGTAAGGACGTCTATTGTTGACGGTCATGTAATTGCTATTGACCTTAGTGAACCAATGGATAGGATAATGGATGCTGATGAAGATATCGAATTCTTGGATGATTACAAACTAATGAATCCATATATTCTTGAAATTGCTCGACAAAAGATATCGGCAGGGGGTGATTCTGTACTAAAGGCCTTTGAAGATGGATTCAAAGATGCAAGAATTGGACAGTATATTGATGCAAGACTGAAACTAAAACCCGAATCTATAAGCGATGAAAATATGATTGGCTGCTACAAGAAATATCGTGCAGTTATGGGTACTGCCGGCCGTAACATGGCGTTTAATATGGCACCTCTCAATGATATTTTTCATTTAGGGATGGCAAAGGCAGCTGAATGTGTCGGATGCGGAAACGAAATGGAAGATGCCATAGTAAATGGGGGAATAAAAATTCCATCATGGCCACTGTACTACTCGATTGTCACAAATAATGTTGAAAAGGCATTTGAACTTACATTGAAGAAAAGTGAAATATATTTAGATGAAGCAAAGATTGCTCTTGAAATGTTACCAGAAGAGGTTAGTATAAAACCATTTTTGAAATTCTTATTCTTGACGGTAAGTCACTATAATCAATATTGGTTTAACGTAATGAAGCGTCGAGATTTGTTTCCATATTTTCAAAAGAATCTTTCAATAAGTATCAAAAATTCCAAGTGATTTCTAATGAGTAGCTTATAATATTGATGAGTCTTTGATTCACCCAAAAATATCAGATTTTGTTGGCAATGAAAGCTCTCGGAAGAAAATAGTAGAATGGTTGAAAAAATGGTCCGATGGGACAAAGCCACTGTTACTAGTCGGTCCGCCTGGTGTTGGTAAAACATCCTATGTTCATGCGCTAAGTAGAGAATTTGATATCGATCTCATTGAATTGAATGCTAGTGATACTCGAAATAAGAACTTGCTTGCACAAGTAGTTTATCCAATATTTTCAAATTCAAGTCTAACTGGAAGAAAATTTCTGCTTTTTCTGGACGAGATAGACGGGATTTCAAACAGGGAAGATTCAGGAGGACTTGATTTCCTGATAGACCTGTTCAAAGAACCATCTATAAGGGTGATAATGGCCGCAAACAAGTCAAATGAAGCGATAAAGAAAATTTCCAAGGTTTCAAAAATTGTAACTTTTTCTCCAATTCCTCCTAGACTGTCAATGCTTTATTTGGACAGGATTCTGAAACTTCAAAACGCTTCAATGAACGAGGAAAACAAGATTGCTGTAGTGCGTAATTGTTTTGGAGATATAAGATCTCTCTTAAACGCAACACAGGCGATGAAGGCAGGATATACTACTATCAAGAATCCTATCCTTGATATTGATGTCGAAAATATGATAGGGAAATTCTTCTCGGCCAAAACATTTGATGAAGCATTGGACATCGTTCAAAGAGCAGACATCTCTTATTCAGATCCTAGGTTTGGTCAATCATCTGAAGATAGAAGAAAAGACGTTCTTGGCGCCTTTTTCTCAAGCATTGTAATGTCCAAGATAGATATAGCAACGCTTGCCGTACTTTTAGACCGACTATCAGAATTGGACGTTATCTTGGGCAGATCACTTGCAATGAGGAACTGGAAGATATTGAAGTATTTTTCACTTATACTAACTAAATCACTGTTCTACGAGTCGCGAAACAAGTTCATTAGATATAACAGGTATAGTATAGGATTTGAAAATATGGGAATTTTTTCAAGGGCCCAGGGTTTGAGAAAGACACTGCGAACTCTTGCTGAATATTTTCATACATCAAGAAGCAAATTTGGCTCATTTTACTTTGAGCCTCTCAAACAAGTCTTATCGCGCTCAGGTCATTACGAGGACTTGATTAGAAGTACTATCACATCAGAAAAAGAAGCTGATGTAATGATTAGGGAAATTGCGAGAACAAACGACAAAGAGGACAAACAATGACTACGATTAGTCCTTAACTTGGCCGACAATTATGCTAGATATTGTGAATAATACTACTCTATACTGCTTTATTTAGCATAACATGAGAATAGAAAAACATTAAACTCCGAAAAAATCTCTATAAATTATGTCTAGCGAGTACGAACAGAACGTTGGAAAACTCCTGGCCGAAAAGACCGAGCGATATGATAAAATGAAAAATGACCCCAGCGTTTCAAAATCTGAGCTTGAATCTCTACTATCTGAGATAGAATCACTAGAATCATTGTATGAAAATTATAATCTAGGTATGAACTACTTCCGACGAGCAAAAGGCGGAAGGGCCGGATTAAGAGAATAGGTATTTCAATACCTGGCAGTCATTGATTTTTTTTTGGACAAGATACGTTTTCTAGTTAGCTGGAACTAGGTTAGCTATAATGAATTTATATGCGAATATATGCTGTTTAAAATTGTTATGCATGATGAAAAGATAAACCGTCTACATGAAATGAAAAAAAAAGCGGAGATGGGTGGGGGGCAAGAAAGAATTGAAGCTCAACACACAAAGGGAAAATTAACTGCAAGAGAAAGACTCGATTTACTTCTCGACAGTAATTCTTTCATTGAAATAGACAAGTATGTTGTTCACAGATCTAATGAAAGCGATTCAACAAAATACTACGGTGATGGCGTCATTACGGGTTTTGGAACCGTTAATGGAAGGCAAGTGTTTGTTTATGCCTATGATTTTACAATTTTGGGCGGTTCCCTTGGTGAAATGGCCGGAAGAAAGATCGTAAAGCTCATGGATCATGCAATTAAGGTAGGCGCTCCGCTCATCGGTATTTTGGATTCTGGAGGGGCCAGAATACAGGAAGGCGTAATGAGCCTCGATGGTTATGGTGATATTTTTTTCAGAAATACTATGGCTTCTGGTGTAATCCCACAAATTACGGCAAGCATTGGTCCATGTGCCGGAGGAGCAGTATATTCACCTGCGATGACTGATTTTGTTATAATGGTTGAAAATATCGGTCAAATGTTCGTAACAGGTCCTGAAGTAGTCAAAGAAGTTCTCAGCCAGGAGGTGTCTTTTGAAGATCTTGGTGGTGCAAGAACCCATTCAACTAGATCTGGTGTGGCTCATTTTGTTGCAGAAAATGAATACGAATGCATGGACAAGATAAAAAAATTGATTTCATTTATTCCACAGAATAATCTTGAGGTTTCACCGTCAGTCGAATCCCAGGACGACCCTAATAGACTAGAACCAGATTTTTCAAAAATACTGCCGGAAAATCCCTATGAACAGTACGATATGAAGCAAATTATAAAACTCCTCGTAGATAAGGGCGATTTTCTTGAGGTGCATGAACATTTTGCTGAGAATATTATCGTTGGTTTCGCAAGAATTGATGGCAAGTCCGTTGGATTAATTGCCAATCAGCCAATGTATCTTGCTGGAGCCTTGGATATCAATTCTTCAACTAAAGCTGCTCGATTTATTCGGTTTTGCGATTGCTTCAATATTCCAATTGTTACCCTGGTCGATACACCAGGATATTTACCCGGAACAGATCAGGAACATAACGGGATCATACGACATGGTAGCAAATTGTTATATGCTTACTGTGAAGCAACAGTGCCAAAAGTAACCTGCATAATTGGAAAGGCGTATGGTGGTGCGTATATTGCAATGGGAAGTAAGAACCTGAGAGCAGACATTAATTATGCTTGGCCCACAGCTGAAATTGCTGTTCTTGGTCCAGAGGCAGCCATAACCATTGTGCATAGAAAAGATCTCAAGACTTCCAAAAATCCAGTTGAAATAAAAAAGAAATTGGCAAAGGAATACCGTCAAAAATTTGCCAATCCGTATATTGCAGCAGAGAAGGGAATAATAGATCTTGTTATTGATCCGATTGAAACTAGAATAATGATAGGAAAGGCCCTAAATGTATTACAAAACAAGAGGGAATCAAGACCGGTAAGAAAACATGGCAACATCAATCTTTAGGAGAAATCTGAATTGGGAAAATTAATTTCTAGCATCTTAATTGCAAACAGGGGTGAGATAGCGTTAAGGGTAATTCGTGCTTGCAAGGAAATGAAGATAAAATCGATTGCCCTTTATTCAGACGAAGATCTACGATCAAAACATGTCAAGAGCGCCAATGAGGCATATTACTTGGGTCCTCCCGCACCAACTAAGAGCTATCTTAACATTGACAGGATAATTGAAATTGCAGTAAGCGCCGGGGCAGAAGCAATACATCCTGGGTATGGATTCCTTTCTGAAAATGAAACATTTGCGGCAAAATGTGAAGAAAAGGGAATTATCTTCATTGGACCAACCAGTGAAGCGATGGCGCTGACCGGTGACAAGATGAAATGTAAAGAAATCATGAAAAAAGCAGAAGTTCCAACAATACCGGGTAGTGATGATATACTAGAAGAGGTTGATAAAGCCGTAGAGATAGCTGAAGAAGCCGGGTATCCGGTTCTACTCAAGTCGGCATATGGTGGCGGTGGCAGAGGTATTCGTTTTGCAAATGATGAAAAGACTCTTAGAGAAGAATTTGAAATGGCAGCAGCTGAATCAAGGGCTGCCTTCGGTAAGTCTGGCCTATATGTTGAAAAATTCCTTCAAGGTATAAGACATATTGAGTTTCAACTTGCCAGAGATTCCAGCGGAAATGGACGACATCTGTTTGAAAGAGAATGTTCCATTCAAAGACGGCATCAAAAACTAATAGAATTTTCGCCTTCCTCAGTAGTTGACAAGAAAACTAGATCAAAAATTGGAGAAATCGCAGTGAGGGCTGCAGAATCAGTTGACTATCTTAATGCTGGCACCGCTGAATTTTTGCGGGATGAAAAAGGCAACTTTTATTTCATTGAAGTTAACTCTCGCCTTCAGGTAGAGCATCCTGTAACAGAACTAGTCACAGGCATTGACCTTGTAAAATTGCAAATCAAGATTGCATGTGGCGAAGAGATCCCATTCAAACAGGATGATCTAAACATGAATGGTTCAGCAATAGAATGCAGGATAAATGCAGAAGATCCATTCCATGATTTTGTGCCTTCAGTAGGACTAGTGCCAGATTGTAATCTTCCATATGGACCAGGTGTTAGGGTGGATACATATTTGTATCCTGGATGTAGTGTATCAGGATACTATGATTCTTTGGTCGCAAAATTGATAACATGGGGACAAGACTTTAATGAAGCAAGAGTAAGAATGTCTAACGCGTTGGATGAATTTCTTATAGAGGGAATAAACACAACTATTCCATTGTACAGAACAATAATGACTGAGAAGAACTTTATTGAAGGAAAGATTTCAACTGATTACTTGGAAAAATACGATATGCTTAATGTAATGCAAAAGGAGCTTAAAGCAAAACAACTGAAGGAATCTGATGCTGCTATTGCATCCGCATTGCTATTTTCTGAATATCTGAAGGGACAATACAATACAGGAAATTCATCAAAGGATCTATCTTTATCAAACTGGGTAAAGACGGGGAATGGCAAAAATGGAATTTAAAATAGACAACCAGGACAATGTACTATCCGGTTCAATTAAGGAATCTACTGGTGATGGTAAGATCGTTGCTACCATTAATAATAAAGAACATTCCATAAAGATAATCGGTCTCAAAAACAATATTCTTGAATTCATTTTAGATAATTCATATAGAACGGCTAAGATACTTGAATACGGAAGCTCTCATGTCAAGATATTGATGAATGGGGAGCAAATAATTCTCAAAAAGCATTCGAAATTGACTGAAATTCTAGAAAAATCTATGGCATTAGGAGGTTCTGCTTCTGGTGAAAACAAACTATTAAGTCAGATTCCTGGAAGAGTTGTATCCATAATGGTAAAAATCGGTGACCAAATAAAGAAGGGAGATTCTGTAATAGTACTAGAGTCAATGAAGATGCAAGTTGCCGTAAAAGCCCATAAAGATGGTGAAATCAAAGACACCAAGGTAAAAATAGGCGATACTGTTTCGAGAAACGATGTTGTGGCTGTAATAGAATAAGGTAAAAATTATTGTTCACTGGATATTTATTATCCAGATTGTTTGATTCGATCTTCATGTGTTAATTTCTTGTAGCTTGCTTTTAATTTCATCATAGTTTGGTTCAATCAAAGGATTGTCTGAAACCCAAGCATACTTTATTACTCCGTTCCTATCTAGTAAGAATACGGATCTTTTTGCTGCATTATAATCCTTCAATGGTCCAAGATCCTTCATCACGATTCCGTAATTGTTAATTGTTTCTCTTTTGTAATCACTTAAGAGTGGAAAATTCAGGTGTCTATTTTCTTTGAATATTTTATTAGCAAATGGACCGTCTACTGAGATTCCTACCACTGAGGTATTATTATTTTCAAACTCACCCAAAGAGTCTCTGAAAACACACATTTCCGTAGTACACACAGGAGATTCTGCGGCTGGAAAGAAAGCCAATAAGGTATTCTTGCCTCTAAATTCTCCAAGTTTGTGCACATTCATGTCTATATCTGGTAATTCAAAATCGGGTGCTACGTCACCTTCTTTCAGGTTTGTCATACCTCTGGTTAGTGTTTACACAATGTTAATCTTTCTATACGGCTGAAAACTGAAACGGTTCTTTGATTTGTCTTACTTCATAATTATGATGAATTATCGTACGAAGGATTCTTGAAATTTTTTCTACTATTGTAACCAAATAGATCCAATGTTATATGTTTGAAGCCCAATTCTTTTAGTTTTGAATCTACCATCGAAATTTTTTCAGAATCAAACATTTCTTTTATTTCTTCTTTGCCTACTTCGATTCTTGCTAGGTCTTGATGATCTCTAACTCTTACTTGTTTGACATTGAAAGTCGACTTGATAAATGATTCAGCCGTCTCTATTCTTTTTAGTTTATCAAGCGTAACAGGAATACCATGTGGGATCCTAGATGCCAAACAGGAATTTGATGGTTTATCATAGACTGACAATTTTTTTGATTTAGCAATGTTTCTTACACCCAGCTTGTTTATTCCTAATTCCACTAGAGGGCTTTTGATACCATTCTCTCTTAAAGCTCTGATACCTGGACGAAAATCACTTAGATCGTCTGTGTTGGTACCATCAACTATAAGACCGACATCCATTTGTCTTGCCTGATTAGACAAATATGTGGCTAATTCAGTCCTACAATGATAACATCGTAATTGATCATTTTTCACAAATTCTATATTGTCTAGTTCGTTGTATTTTATTACTCTATGTTCAATGTCGATTTCTTTTGCAACTTTTTTTGCAGATGTTAACTCCTCTGCAGATAATGTATTATAATCCGCGGTAACGGCAATTGCATTCTTGTCCAATGCTTTCTTAGCCGCCATAGCTACAACAGCGCTATCTACTCCTCCAGACAATGCAACTATAACCCTTTCATTTTTACTTTGAAACCATGTTACCAATTGTTGAAAAAGTTTATCTTCCAATTCAATATTCACTTGTATTTTCTTGTCAATTCTTGATGTACAATATCAAATATCTTTTTGTAAGAGATTCTTAGAGTTCTTGAAATTTTCCTAATATCATCGGATTCAGGTTTCATACTGTTAATCATACCACCTGTACTTTTAGATATCTTTACCTTTACTTCAAATTTTCGATTCTGTATTGATATTGGTACGGTGACAACCGATCTTGGTACTATTATTCTATTAATTTCATTTACTCTACATCCCAGTGATCCTGTTTCGCTCAAAAGAATCTGAATTAGAGAATCTTTGTTTGCTTTGTCAGACAAAACTTTGATTACAAACGACGGCCTGCCTTTTTTAGAAATTCCTTGAAGGACAGTAACATCTTTTGCATTGTTTTCAAAAAGCATATCAATCAGATTTCCTATTACTTCGCCAGTAACATCGTCAACGTTTGTCTCAAGTTCATAGATACTCTCTGAAGTGTAATCAAGTCTTGAGGCTGAATTTCCAATTACCACTCTAAGTACGTTCGCAGCATTTTTACCTTCTTTTTGACCACAGCCATTTCCTATTTTTTCAGGTATGAATGGTGGATATTGAGAAATATGTTCGGGGTCCAAATTGACAAGCATTGACGCACCCGTGGGTGTTGTAAGCTCTCCGTCAATCTTACCAGGTACTAGTAATATATCACTTCCCTTTAATATCTCAAGTATCGCATTGCCTGGATTTGGAACTACTCCATGAGAAAATTCTAACAATCCGTTACCGACAGCAACGTCGGTCGAATAGAATTTTCTTGAAAAAAGTTTCAAATCATCTAGGGCAACGGCCGTCCCTATGAGATCAGCAGCGGTATCTATAGTCGAAACTTCATGCAATCGAACGCTGTCATAACTGTCGCCATGGATTTTTGATTCCGCAAGTATAATACGATTTAAAGAATTAAGAACAAATGATTTTGCATCATTTGATAGGTCCAATGAATCACTACAAGCGGAAATATTCTTGTATACTGAGCTTGCAGCTCGTGAGTGAGTAGAATCTTCGTAATCAAATAAGAACTTGGTACACGAAATGCCGTGAGAAACAGATTTTAAAAAGTTAGCCTTGCGTATCTTGGTTCCTTTGAAAAAGTCTTGGCATGCATAAATTGAATTGATAACTTTTTTTTTACTTGCCCCAATGTCAATAAGGCTACTTAGAAGCATATCACCAGAAATTCCAGCGATCTGCGAGTCTATGATTACTATTTTAGTCATGTAAGTGAAAAATCTCTCTTCTATATCCTGTTTATATCATTTAAATATTGTTGTTCATTACCAATTTAGAAACACTTTAAGAAAAATACCAGAAGGTAATCAACATACGATAGATTACAACGAAATTACTGTAGAAAGAATATATTTTCTTTCTCTAAAGCGGCTATACTTCCTTACACTATGCCGAAAGCAATTGTAACTGTCCTTGCATTATTAATTATTAAAAAAAAGCTACTGAAATGTAAAGTAAATACTAGTTATCTACATAATCAATTAGATTGGCAATAGCTTCAAAATTACCTACTTCAGACAATTTGTGAGCATCACTTCCCAAGTGAAAATTGACCTTGTTATCCTTAAAAATCCGTAACCACTTCATGGGTGGCCTTTTATATTTAGCATTTATCTCGACAGTCTTGGAATTTGTTCTTAATAATTGTGATAATTCCACTAGTTCCCCATCGGTCAAGTCAAAAGATTCTTCTGGAGCCAAATGGCCGATAACTTTCACATATGGTAAACAAATCGCTGATTTCAGAGCTGAGAGCCATTCTCGTTTATTATTATACTTTGAATGAAAACTGGCTATCAAAAAATGTCCCTCATATTCATTTGGAAAATCAACAGTTCCATCTTTCAAGATTTTTGCTTCAAAACCCGAGATTAAGGTCAGCTTTGTTCCAGTCGACGCCATTTTGTCAATTTCTTCAAGATATCTTGGTATCCAATCAGAAGTCTTTCTCACATGCTCTGCAAAGGCAATAGTGTTCAAACTAATTTTTTCTGCATATCTTGTTACATTTTCAATTGATAATTCTTGAGGGGAATGATCATTGTAATTGCTATGTACATGATAGTCTTTTTTTAGGTCGAGCATGCGCATAATAATTATCTGAATGTATATTTATTTTCTTTCGAAATTTTCAATATCCTCCAAATTGAATGATGTCTTTCAAAATTTTTATATGATACCAGACAAAATTTTAATTCGGATAAGGATTATTACTTGAAAATCTCAAATTCCACGATTCTGGTTCCAGGTGCTTCTGCACCTGCCGCGATTAATACAATCAAATCTCTGAAAATGGTAAAATATCCTGTGAGAATAGTTAGTTCTGACACAAATCCTATTTCCGCTGGATTCTATATGTCTGATGCACATGAATTGTTACCAGAAGTAGAAAGTAAATCATACTTGACTCGACTATTTGAAATAATAACAAAGCATAAAATTAATATTCTGATGCCATCGTCTGGATACGACATTTATCATTATAGCAAGAATAAGCGGAAGTTATTGAAGTTGGGAGCATTACCTGTTGTGAGTGACGAAAATACAATGGAAATTTGCAGAGACAAGATGAAGACATATCGTCATCTTTCGAAAAAATTTGATTTACCT
>JARBAW010000018.1 GCA_029237505.1 Nitrososphaerales archaeon | reverse complement strand
TGGTCAAACTCAAACAAGAATAATAATACTCAAGAAAAATCATTTACTATAGAGTAAATCGCTAACTTTTACAGGTAGTAGTCAAAATGCACGAATAAATTCAATCAATTTGGCCTCAGGGCGTCTAAAGTATTTTTTTCAAAATCCAGAGAGTTCTCAGTATATATTAGGTTAACAATGGCAGATAAGTAAAGTAGCTATGGCAGAAGTTCTCAGGGTTGAAACCCATTGTCATAATGTTTTTTCAAATCACAATAATTATCTCTCAAGGTTGCCCTTTGACTGCGGAGTTACTCTGCAAGAACAATTAGAAAATGCATATCTTCAGAATATTGATGCTATGTTTGTAACAAATCATAACACTCTTGATGGATACCCTCAAATTTTAGAATATAAACAGAATCATGAAAAGTACAAAAACATAGAGATCTATCCTGCCGAAGAGATAACAATTAACAACAAAGGTCATGTTTTGGCCTATGGCATAGATAAGGAAATAAGGCCGGGTATGACTCTTGACGAAACTCTTGATGAGATAAGAAAGCAAAATGGCATATCATGTGCCGCCCATCCTTTTGCTGTTTCAAATGGGATACGAGAAGAAGCAATAAAATGCGACATTATTGAGTCTTTTAACAGCAATAACGTGGACATCTTTTCAAATCTAATTGCTGAAAGGTTTACCAAACAAAATAAACTAAAGTCAATAGTTGGTAGCGATTCTCATGTCAAGTCAACTATGGGAAGAAGCGTAAATACTGTAGAATCTGAAAACAACACTGACTCGATTCTAGAGAATCTGAAAAAAGGTGAATTCAAAACTGGAAAATTAGACTACGCAAGCAAGGCAGAAATGCATGAACATGCACATTATATAATATCTTCATCTCGTCAAACTATTTTGAATTCGATAAGTCAGACAAATCCAAAATTCCATTCTGTCGTTAGATGGGCCATTGATTCTTTTATTTCAAATCCAAACTCACGATTATGGTATATGATGAGTGCGCTTGGTATGTATTTGTCAAAGCGTGTTTCAAAAAAGGTAAACCTTTATGGATACAATCCACACATCCTTGAAGAAAGATCATGGTCCAATCTTATCTCAATTAGTCTTAGTCCCTAATCCAGGCAACTATATATTGTTTCTACTAATTGGTTTCATGTACCTACTTTAAAGTAATTGACTGAAATCCCATTTCAATATTCAAATAATAAGTCTGTTGTTCATGAACGCACGAGTAAAGTAAATTAATAATACTAGCCATTGATTACCGTCAAGATACATGCGCAGAATTAGCCTTTCATGTGTGTTTCTAGTCATGTTTTTCGTAGTCTCTATCTGTCAATCTTTTGTATTGATTCATGCAAACGTTGCGAGTAGTTCAGATTTTAATATAAAGTTAGGGAAACCGGAGGACTCTGTTCATTCCGACTTATTTCTGATTCCTGCTTCAATGGATGTAAGTAATAATCAAAGTAATGATATCGAGTTGGACGGAATGGTAACAAAGGTGGTAGATGGTGATACACTGGATATCGATGGGATCAGGATCAGACTTGCTCTAGTCGACACTCCGGAAAGAGGGCAACTAGGATATGACAGAGCAAAACAATTTGTTCAATCACTATGTCTTGGAAAGAATGGAGGGCTGGATGTTGATAGCGGTCAAAGAAGAGGAGATAGTCATGGGAGAGAAGTTGGCGTTGTCTATTGTGACGGGGTTAATGTAAATGACAAGCTAATGGCAAATAATATGGCGAGGATTCTTGTACAGTTCTGCGATATCACGGAATTTTCTAGTGAAAATTGGACAGTAACTCAGTGTCAAGAAAACAGATGACAAAAGAGTTATTTTGAAATTTTCGAATTTCCGTTCAATTTCATATCAGATACAAAGCGGTTGGAGCTCATGTCGCAAGGAAGCCTAATCATTTGGAATTAATAACTCCTTAGAATTAGAGTGATTTTGAACAGCAGGTTTCAAAGTCAAAGCCCTGTCAGTCCATTCAAGCGATTCTTCATATTTGCCCAGTTCGCCTAACGCATCAGCCTTGTTGTACATTGCATCTATAAAGTGAGGATCAATTTCCAGGGCTTTATCAAACCATGCAATCGCCTCTTCATATTTGCCAAGATTAGCCAATGTTATCCCCTTGTTGTCCAAAGCATTTGCGAAGTTTGGATCAATTTCCAGGGCTTTATCAAACCAAGTAATTGCTTCTTCATATTTTCCAAGTTGATTTAATATCATGCCTTTACCATTCAGAGCATCAATGGATCTGGGATCAATCTTTAGCACCTTTTCATATGAAATTAGTGCTTCTTCAAATCTGGAGGCGTTAAGCAGCCCATTTGCTTCTTGTATGAGATAAGAAATTGAAGAGTCGTTTGAAGCATTGTTTATTGCTTTAATACCTTGTATTTGACAAGTATAAGATGACGTCAATAATAATGTAGTAAGGACAAGTAACGATATTAACGTGGACAAAACAAGAGAGTCATTCTTCAATGGAAATTTTTTGAAGTCGAAAGATTTATGCAATTTTACTTGAATTTTAAGTTAGACAAGTAGAGATAAATTATTTTCGTATAAAAAATTGATTCACTAAAAATATTATTTTGCATCTTCTATTCATGACTGGGAAATAACAGAATTAGGGATGGATGCTTCGGCACTCATAACCCTCTTCATAGCACAATCAGACGGCTCTTCCTTCACCTCATTAGCATCCAAGCCATATTAAAAAGACTCGAAGATAAATTTGTAATTTACTAAAAATTTACTAGGAAACTGCTTTTATATACTAATTTTGCCAATTAGATGCTGCAAGTAAAGGAAGGAACTTGTAATGAAAAGTGAAATTTTAATACCCTGTAGAATATCTCAATATTGCAATGAAATCTGCTCAAATAATTAAGATTAAAGAAAAACTTTCTATTGTTGACCTTCCTGATCCAAAACCAAGAGATGCTCAAGTACTTGTTAGAATTGAGGCCTCCGGTGTCTGTCATAGCGACATTCATCTTTGGGAAGGCGGATATGAAGGAGCTGCGGGTACTTTTTTAAAAGTCGAAGACAGGGGAGTAAAGTTTCCTATAACTCCAGGACATGAGATTTCTGGAAAAATAGAGGCTATCGGAGAATCTGTCAGTGGTTTCAGTGTCGGAGATAGGGTTGTAGTATACCCATGGATTGGAGAAGGTTCATGCCCTGCTTGTAGAGTTGCTCAAGAAAACCTCTGCGACACCCCAAAGACAATTGGTATTTACCGAGACGGCGGATATTCTGAATTGGTTCTG
>JARBAW010000130.1 GCA_029237505.1 Nitrososphaerales archaeon | reverse complement strand
GTAATGGGTAAAAAAGAGTAGAATTTTGTTGTATATTGACGTCGATCAAGTATATTGCTGTCCTCGGAATGGTTAAGGATTTTCGAAGATCTTGGTAAGATTGGTTCTGTAATCATCAACCAACTTGTGTATGCTAGTAAGGTTATTAGTTTCCTGGTCTATAGCATCTGACACAGCATCTTCGAATTCATCTGTAAGCACTCTGAATTCTTCGCGCCAATTAGCAATGATACCGGATGCTTGTTGTTGAATTGCCGCACCCGTGGAGCCTATCAAAATAATAATTGCAAGTGATGCCACAATTGTGTATAGTAATTTCATTCTGCTGCACTCAAAATCAGTATAAGGAACATATTAATTAAATTGTGCCTTGTTTCTCAAGAATGAAAATCAGCAGAGTATTTAAATTATCTTTACCAGATTTAGTATTGGACTAATCTCTACGGTTTCAGCCAAATACTGGATTGGTGCTTTTTAAAATAGAAGCACCTATCAATTATTCACGTCAATTATGATTCAAATTATGAGTATAACGGTAGTATAGCCTCTGCTTTCAGAAACATATCCATCTCTTACCTCTTCGACAATGACGGTAATAGACATAGTACTCCCCTTATCACAATTCGAAGCGTCAAGTGTAATGTAGTCATCTAATATATCTACGTCCTTCATACTTTCCTCACTTACGTTGGGAATAACAGGAGAACTTGATGAAATGAGAAACAATTCATTCTTACTATATCTGCCAAGTCGTACAGATCTCCCTTCCTGTGGTATGGCATTTACTCTCAAAGCTATTCTTCCCTGATTGTGTTTTACGTACCTTTGCTCTGAGTTTACAGAAACATAAAGTTCAAATGGATATCCGGCCGTGTATTCTGCCATCTTACTAATACCGTCATTCATAACCACGTCTACTTTCTTGATCGTATTACAAAAATTCCTTATCCAGGAATTGGTCGTGGCAACGACATTATCGATTGAATCTTTTCTCTTGTTAGTTTCTTCTTCGCCTAGTTGATATCTATCTACCCAATCTTTATAGTCCTTACTGATGTCAATAATAAATTCAGTACAGGTGTTTTGGTAATCCTCAATACTGGTAGCTCGTTCTGAACTGGAATCGGTTGCGAACATGGAATTGTGATATAGTAATTTCAGATAGGATTTAAGTGTCATTCGTAAGATTAACCCAAATATTTGATCTGAGCAAAATAAGGGATAGTTGAATAGAGCCTTGAAATCTTTTTGCCGAAACACAACCAGTACAAGATATATTTAATGAAATGTCTTTTGTATTTTAATGAGTTTTTCCAAGTTGCATTCAGATTTATTATACAATATCAAATATCACAATAACGATATCCAACAAGCCTTAAAGAAAAGCCCTAACAGTGCGTATCAACTTGTAAACGAGTTATCCGAATTCACAGGATCGCGATACAATGTAGGTTTGAACCTTCATTTTCCAGATCCAAAAAAAATTTATGATACTGAAAACTATGGAATGGAAAATCTGGGGCTTGTAGTAGACAAATTCAGAAAAAGATTTCCCATACCCAGAGACACAATCAAATTAAAGGCACTTGAAATATTGGGAAAAGTGTCACCACAGGACGCTTACATGTATGAAGGTAAAGAAGGCCTAAAGGTTCTATTACCTCAAGGCAGGATGGAAATTTTACCGGGTTCAATACATCTCTGGTGTAGAATTGATGAGAATTTGGCAAAATTCTGTGATTGGTTAATGGAGAATGTGTTACTAACCAATCAAAATGAATCCATGGAACCGATGTAATTGGTAAATATGATAACCATAGATATTACCTTATCAGGTAAACTTAAAGACCATATAATAGAAAAGATAATAGAGATGGTTCGATTTTAGGAAATTGTATTTTCTATGATTTTTGCTAGTTTGATATCATAATCAGTAATTCCATCAGTGTCGTGCGTGCTTAGTTTAATAGCAACAGCATTGTAGACATTTGACCATTCTGGGTGATGATTAATTTTTTCTGCTTCAAGGGCTATTTTTGTCATGAAACCAAATGCTTCTACAAAATTTGAAAATTTAAAGGACTTTTGCAATTTCCCATCTTTCAGTTCCCAACCAGGAAGATTTTTGACCATATCATCTAATTCGCTTCCAGATAGTTTCTTGTACCTTATTTCAGACATGATATACATTCTCATCATTGTTTTATAGACTTTTCATTCAAGT
Source organism: Nitrososphaerales archaeon (assembly GCA_029237505.1). Lineage (GTDB taxonomy): Archaea > Thermoproteota > Nitrososphaeria > Nitrososphaerales > Nitrososphaeraceae > TA-21. The sequence continues at coordinate 14,049 of JARBAW010000130.1, read as the reverse complement.
TCATTAACTACTCTTTTTCAATCCATCTTTAAGATGCACAGTCATCATAACTGCGGCAACAGTTTTGCAATCAATTATTTTTCCCGAAATACAACTCTTCAGAGCAGACTTTAATGTCATACGTGTAATATTTATCTGCTCGTCTTCATCTTGAGCGAGTCGGTTTTTAGAAATTTTCAAATCTGATGCCAAAAAGAAATACATTTTTTCAGTGTCATAGCCAGGCGCGAGGTAACTTTGAAACAGAGGAGTCAAATTTCCGGTGTAACCTATTTCTTCATTCATTTCGCGCAACGCGGCCATTTTGGAGGTCTCTCCCTTTTCAATTTTACCTGCGGGAATTTCGAGCAAACTCCTTTTGGTAGCTATTCTGAATTGCTTTACAAGAATTATGTTTTCTTTGTTATCTAATGCAACTATGCCTACTGAATCTGAATGTTCAACTATTTCCTTTTCAATAATCTTGTTACCCAAACAATACTTGTCTAAGCGAATTGATATTTTTCCAGAGTAAAGTTTGCTACTACTAATTTTAGCACTGCGACCCATTCAAGTAGAAATTATTCTAAAGATACTTATTCTTTCTTTACCAGAAACTAATATTTGTGCTATGTATGATGTCTAGTTAAATAAGATTAATAGCTTCGCTTAATGAATTAATTCTGATGGGCCAGGTAAAGTTCTTGTTCCAAGGTTGATTAAAGAGAATCCCAATCCTAGGATGCACTAGTTCACTAAAATTGATAGGAGCGTCATCTACTAGGATATCAAAGGGATAATTTGTCTTTGGGGCGTCATCGTAAACGAACAGCAGATCATCGCAGTGAATCTTGTGAAAATCCAGCCATTTTATGACGTTGGCGACGGAAGATCTGTATCTTTTTGTCAAAATAGAGATTCTAAATCCCTTATTATGTAGGTTTGATACAGTATTACCAATAGAGGGTTCTGTTGGAGGGATATCCTTCCAGCGTTTATCCCAAATGTATGTAAAAATATCTGAGACCTCGGTAATAGAAATGTTTAGTATTTTTGAAATGTCCCAGGAAATTATATCGTCTTTTTTAACACTCGATTTGTTTCCTTTGTTGTACTCTTCTAGCCAAATAACCATTGTATCTGCAAGTACCGAATCCAAGTCAATTGCAAGCGTCCGCTTAGAACCCAAATCAGGCATTGTATTTGGTATTAGGGAAAAAGATGTTATTTATTATTTACATTCCTGGCAATACCAAACAACTGAATCCGAAATTTGAAGTAGTCATTTGGAAATTCGAAGGCCTGGACAAGTTTCCGTGGAACTATTGATATCTCTCGACAGGATCAAAATATGGAAAAATCATCTATTAAGAATCTGGATATTCCAAAAGTAAATCGACATTCAGAATTAGAAACTAGTTTTAACATTGGTTATCAAAATCAGCGCCGTGAAGGAAAACAGACAACTTTATCAGATTTTATAAAATAACTGTCAAATAAAAGAATGGGGAAAGAATCTGAGTCTGGAACTCATATCCGCCAGCATATCGGTTAAAGACTTTATGTTATCTAAAAATGGACAGCAAATTATAGAATAGTTATTAGAACCGCGTCGAAAATTTAACCTCAAGGCCCTTATTTGATTTTAAATTATACTCATACTTTTCATTCATGTTTAAGGGGATTAATTCAACATTCTTGCCGGGACAAAAAGGACATTCATAATTTTCATTTATAGTAAAAACAGTTGCTGTCCAATAACACGATTGACAAAATGCAAATGAACGGTATCTACTATCGTATAGAGTACGAGACATCTTGAACCGTTTGTGCAACATATTATAAAACAGTTAGAGCTGAACAGAAATCCTCTTGATAAGGGTATATAGCTTGCTTCCCATTAGTACTCTGTGAGCCTAAGAAGAGCTTTTAGCCGCATCAGAATAGTTCGTAAGCGGAAATATGAAAAGGCAGGCAAAGAAACTGGAGAGGTCACAGAAGAGAACGGGGCAGCAGATAATTCTATAACATGACAGAAAGTAATACGGCTAGAAAAGTCATAGTTTGTGAAGATTGTCATAAAGTATTCTATTCTCAAGTTGGCTACAAATTACACAGAGAAGGCAATTGCAAAGGTTAAAACTCAGCTACTATACATCCCGTTACTCCCATTAGATAAGTAAAATTCCGTTTATTATGATCAGAGTGAGAGCGGTGAAGATAAGATTATTGATAAAAATGTAAGACGTGTAATTAGAATCAAGTCTAACCGCCAACGAAATATATTAATGAAAGTAAATCTGGATCCGTTTCGTTTCGATTATCTGTTGCTAAATCACAATCAATAAAGATAATAGTAACACCCGTTACATTAGAATTGGCTAGATTTCACTGGCAGTGCGCGATTCTTTTCATTTTTAATAATGTTACTGATTGCAGCTACTAATTCTTCAGCATAATAGGAATATTCATCCAAAGTGAATAAAATATTGGATACATCTTCATTGGGTAATTTGGGTTTGTCCTATATTCGATTTTTTATAGTGCTTGTATGCATCATATATTTGCCAGAGCCAATAACCAATAGGTATTATCCAACTATACGGCATCGGAATAAACAAAGGTATAGTAACCGCAAGTACTATTGCAACAATCAAGATAATTATTCCTCTTTTTACAAAACCTAAATAGATATGACCTACTCCTGAAACTAAAACAGCAAGAAGCATAGTTATGCCGAGACTTTTTGCCAATTTTCATAATAAGGCACGGTTGTTAATAGCATTTTCTGAGAGTTATAAATTCAAAATTTATTAATGCATCTTTGCAAGCACATTAAGCTTTATTATACCGGAAATTCAGTTTCTACCTGTGACCAATTTTTTCAAATCACTATGTGATACAATTGCAAAATCTGAAAAGAACATCCGGTTTGCGGCGATCGTTGATCATCATGGAACAATATTGGCATTCTCGGAAAGAAAAGGCATCAAACCATTACTCAATGAAGAGCAAACAGCGCAGTACGCACTTGCTGCAGTGACCAGACAATATACTAGGATAAGATGGCAGTCCATACTAGGTAAAATTGATTATACTTGTTCAAGTTACGAGAAATTATTGAGGATCACAATTCCAATAACGGATTCTAGAAATCATTTGTGCTTTGTCATCATATTTACTTTGGATGTAACTACAAAGAACTTTCACCATATTATCATGAACAAAGTAAAGCCCATAGTGAAAGAAAAAGAAAAGGAATTGCTGAACAGAGCATAAGAATCTGAGACGGTGTACCAAATAGGATCCAACATGAAGTAAAATAGCTTACAGCATAGGTATTTTTTTAAGAATATTGATATAGTTCTGTTTTTTCCATTATAGCAAAATATGCCTAAGGAAAGAGTGAAATTCTTCAGATCTTATGAACCTCATGGCCTTGAGCAGGACATAAATAATTTTTTAGACAATGAAGCTAAGGCTGTAATGGATATCTCTTTTTTGCATACAGTAACTGGTCATGGAAACGAAATCTTTTATGATGCGTACATACGATATACACCGAAATCAACATCAAAATCAAAAGACAGCAATTTGCAAAAGGATTCATAGACAATAGTTGGTCAATTTCAGCGAGGTAAAGAACAATATTTGCATAACTTTTAGTGAACATAATTTCGACAAGCTCTGGCCGCAAGTGCAGCTAGGCGCAGGGGTTCTGGTTTAGCACCTTGAGTTACGAGGGAGTTGAGTAGATTTGAAGTATCGGAAAATTCAAGACCCCATTGACGAACATAAATTGTCTTTCCAGTCCAAAGTGTCAATGATTTTCGCTCCTGAAGCTTCCTATAATTACTCATCTTTTCCTTCTCATCTTCGCCGTAAATTGAACCTTTAATCCCTGCGGATTTCCTGTACGAGATTGCTATGACTGGAATTTTAGTTTCTTCATTTATATCTTTACCATTAACAATATTAAATAAGCTAATTATCAATCCTCCAAGAAGAACGCAATTGATGTCAGTTCTTCCCAAAGACTCAATCATTGAAATAATTTTTTTTGTCCCATCATTTCCTCCAACAGTTGTATCAGAATAAATAATTCCATCTACGACCAAGTCACGCCTCATGATAATACCTGCTAATATTGAGTTTCTGTCTTGTTTTTGAAAACTTTCTGCTATTCCAAGAATTCTCATGCCCTTTTTGTTGTTATGGAATCGCACCAACTACGTAGATGTATTATGATTGAGATAATAATTAAACCCTTTTCAGCTGAAAAGTGAAAATGAACATAGTTCTTCCTACGTTGAATAGAATAAAGAAAGGGTCTAAATATCATATATGCAACTATGAATTTGTGGGCAATGTTCAAAATAGCCAAAGTAAACCAAATAGTCTAATCAATGAAACCAGTCCTTATCTTCTTCAGCACGCGTACAATCCTGTGGAATGGTATGGTTGGAATGAGGAGGCCCTTGAGAGGTCCAAGAAGGAAGATAAACCAATTTTTCTGAGTGTCGGATATAGTTCATGTCATTGGTGTCATGTAATGGCGCACGAATGCTTTGAAGACAATGAGATTGCCAAGATCATGAACAAAAACTACATAAACATCAAGGTGGACAGAGAGGAAAGACCTGATATTGATGACATTTATCAGAGAGCATGTCAAATGTATACCGGAACTGGAGGTTGGCCACTATCAGCTTTCCTGACACCTGATCAAAGACCCTTTTATATTGGCACATATTTTCCAAAAGAAAGTAGACATGGTTTACCAGGATTTGGAACAATATTACTAAGATTGGCCGATGGATATAAGAACAGACGAAATGAAGTGAATTCTTCTAGTCAAGAATTTGTTACTGCATTGAGAGAATCTGCTACTGACATAGTATCCGATACAGAAACAATATTGGAAAAGACAATAATAAATGAAGCTGCTGTAACTTTACTGCAACTAGCAGATAATTTGTATGGAGGATTCGGTAGCGCTCCTAAATTTCCTAACGTTTCAAACTTACTTTTCTTGTTGAGAGCGTATGACTATTCAGGTATTACAAAGTATAAAGATTTTGTAAACTTTACTGCCGATAAAATGGATTCAGGGGGAATACATGATCATGTTGGTGGAGGTTTTGCACGTTACTCTACTGATCAAAGATGGCTAGTACCGCACTTTGAAAAAATGTTATATGATAATGCGCTGTTGTCCACGCTTTATTCTGAATTATTTTCAATAACTTCAAATCCTAATTACTCAAATGTTCTTGATAAGATCCTCAGATATGTGCAAAGAGAGATGACATCAAATGAAGGAGCTTTTTATTCCTCACAGGACGCTGATTCTGAAGGCCAGGAGGGCAAATACTATGTGTGGTCATACAAGGAGTTAAAGGAAATAATAGAGCATGAAGTCTTTGAGATTTTTGCGGATCGCTTTGGAGTTACTCAGGGCGGTAACTTTGAAGGGAAAAATATCCTAAACAAGTATACCTCTATTCAGAGACTTGCAGATCGATATTCCAAGAGTCAGGAATGGATAAAAGAACATCTTGAATCGTCGCTAGAAAAGTTATACGGGATTAGGCTCAGTAGAATCAAGCCCGGAACGGATAGAAAAATTCTAACTTCTTGGAATGGATTGATGATTTCAGGGTTTATTAACGGCTACAAGGTGACAGGAAATTTAAGTTACCTTGAAAGTGCTCAAAATGCTGTCAGTTTCATTGAAAGAAATCAGAAAAATAGCGGAAATAGATTGAATAGAGTCTTTAATAAAGTATCCAAAATTTCGGGATACCTGGATGATTACGCTTTCTATGTTGACGCTTTAATAAATCTCTTTAGTGTAAATTCAAAGGCGTACTATCTTGAAAGAGCTATAGATTATACTGATTCTATGATAGCACACTTCTGGGATCCCAAAACAAATGATTTTTACTTTACTCCCGATGATAACGAACAATTAATTGTAAGAACAAAAAATCACTACGATCTTGCAATACCAAGTGGAAATTCTGTTGCCATTTCCAATTTGATAAAGATGTATTATTATACACAAAAGGAAGATCTTCTCACAAAAGCAGACCAAATGATTCAAAGGATGTCAAAACCCGCATTAGGAAATCCCTTTGGATTTGGTCAGTTACTGTCGGCAATTTATCTAAGAATGAAGACACCATTAGAAATATCCATAATAAAATATGAAGAAAAATCAAAGCTTGGCAATTACATAAATAAGAAATTCCTTCCAAATGCCATTACAGCCATTGTTAGTCAATCCTCGTTATCGGAGCTTGATAAATATCCTTATTTTAAGAATAAATCAATTAACAATAACATCAAGAGTAATAATAGAGAATTTGCGTACGTTTGTAAGGACTTTTCTTGTTCACTGCCCTTAAGTACCATTGAAGAGCTCGAAAAAAACATTTCATAAGTATTAATCATCTTCTGATTTAATTAACATAATGGATGACACAACGTGTAAATATCGTCATCTTTCTCACATCTTTATTATCCTAATTGTCTAAACACAGCACGATATACTCTGATCTGAAGAGTGATTTTAACCCCCTTTCATGGATTTCAAAGTATAGGCGAAATTCTGTATACTACCTAACGATAATGGTATTGTTCTATCATTTAATTGGATTTGTTATCATGGTGGTAGGATCAATAATTGTTAATATTGTGGTAAATGACTACAGCGAACCTACAATTCCGCTGACTGTAGTTTCAGTAATTTTTGCTGGTCCCTTTGAAGAGACATTGTTCTTTGGCATACCGTTTTACTTGACAGGTAATAACCTCTTGACTCTTGCAGGAGGTGTTATCTGGGCTTCATTGCATATTCTAAACACTCCAAGTGTGCAAGTAAGTACACTTGCATATCTGACATGGTTGTTTGTAACCCCGTCAATTTTTGCTAGCGTCAGAACGTGGATTTCGGGAAAAGGATGGTTCGCGATAATTTCACATTCAATCTGGAATGTGATTTTCTTTGCGGCAGGATGCACAAATGGAGAATTCCCATGCAGAATCATTAACGAGAAGGACTATCTTATCGATATTGCTTACATTTCAACTTCTGCAGTTTTCATGTTGTTCACATATCTACTCTATCTTAGGCATAGAAATAAGATGATTTCCAAGCCAATGACGTAACCAGATCTTGGAGTCCATTTTGCAATCGAGTAACATTTATTGAAATTTGGTTATATTGAAATTGTGAGCCTCTTTTTATTGCTGGCAATGGTCTAAATATCCTTATCATTTTAATCTAATAGTGGGTAAAATATTCCTCCAGCTGGTATGTGATGAGTGTAAACAGATTATTTTAGAAAAGGAAGGTCAGGAGAATTTGAGCATTGAAAAATTCCCTATAACAGAGCAGGAGGCGCTAGAGCTAGATAAGAAGCACAGAGGTCATGAATGCCATATCGAAGCAGTGGAAAAAACATAGAATCAACAGAGAATCAATCCTCAAACTTTAAATTATTAAATGCGGTATCACAAACAGAACTCTTGCCAATGATGACCTTTTTGTTATCCCTCTGAGGCAAGTATGAGACTATCACGATAACAAAATACGCCAGTATTGAGTATATACAATCCATGAATATTTGAACTGGAATATTTTGTAGAAGAATTGAGTTGTCAGATAAGTTTAGTTTATGGGTTTGACAAAATAAAGAAAATGGAGAAGAAATGGATACTCGATTTTGAGGGAGTCGGTTATAGATACACTGATATTATTATGAATATTTTGATACTATTCAGCGATAGAAAACTTGCAATAAAAATATGGAATGAGAACATCCATTGGTGGCCTGATGACCAAATTACTCTCCGATTTGTTGAAGATGGAGATTATTACTGGTTTATTCTATATCAAAATGGAAAAAATCTACTTTCAAAAGAAAACATTGGTTTCTTTAAGAAGAATCAGTTGACACAGAACTATCTACGCTTTAAACAAAATTTCGATGAAAAAACATTGCTGCGATTTGCACTTTACAAATCTGTAGATAATCAAACTGATGACGATGATAAAAAGAAAATTAACGAGACTGTCTACAAGAAAAATAGTCCTCCTTTTGAGCTGAATATCTTTAAAAGAATGAAGACCATCTATGACGTAAAATTCCAAATTAAAAGCGACCTTGAGAGTGACAGCTTTGAAAAATCATTAATAGAAAATCTTGGCGCTTAATATGCTTGAAGAATTTCATTGCGTGCAAGAATGTTCAGATTGTTGTATATATCGCCAATATTTTCCTTCTGTTGATTTCGGCAAAATAGGTGTTCTATTATTACCTGAAGAAAAAAAGGAAATCGAAGATATAGCCGAATCTTACAGACTGAAAATTAGAATATTACCAAGATTAGGAATTGGCGTTAATAAGAAATTAGATGGTCCGCGTCAGATAATTGCATATCAGCTTATGGGCAAGACTAACGGAGACTATTGTCCATTTCTTGAAACCGATAGTAATGATCGCTCGCCTCATGGGGGTTTTAACTGTAAAATATACGATACTAGACCATTGTCTTGTCGTGCATACCCTGTTATAAGAGAAGAAACTGTAAACGTCGAGCTAGATAGTAAATGTAAATTCTCATGTCAAAATTCAATTCGGACAGGTAAGAATTTGCTTGAAAATGAATTAAAGGCCTTAAGAAGAATCAGCAATTATTTTGACAAGTTTGCTGATCAAAGAATTTGGAGATATGCAACACATATTGGAGACAAACCATTCATGAAACTATTACTCCCAAGAGGATGGTATTTGCAAGATGAATAAATGTGTAAAGTATTTCAAACAGAGCTTGTTATGGCTTTTTCTGTCGAATTGATTTTGAATATATCACATCTGAACCTCTTTTTATTTCAACGATCCTACTCATAGGAATCGATTCAAAATTTGAAGATAGAAAGAGAAATTCTTCAAGTCCCACATTTACTATATTATCGAAATCACGGTAAGAAACATTGTAAAGATCAATATCATCATAATATTTTGCTTTACTCAATATTTCTTCTAAATTGCCCTTTCTTTTGTTCATTCTTTGTAATACATCAAACCACCGCAATCAATTATCTTTTTAATTAAGGGTGGAAATGGGCGAATAGGGAATTTTTTTCCATTTGTTACGTCGTGTATTTCATTTTTTTCAATATCAATTTCTAGCGAGTCCTTGTCTGAAATTTGTTCCAATGTTGATTTTTCTACCTCCAATGGGAGCAAGTATCCACCATCAACACAGTTTCGATAAAAGATCCTAGCAAATGAAGGAGCAATGATCGCACTTATTCCACAATGTGAAAGAGCAATGGGCGCATGTTCTCTACTTGATCCACATCCAAAGTTATTACCTGCAACTAGAAAATCCCCCTTTGAAACCTTTTTTGAAAATTCTGTATCTATTCCTTCCATTGCATGTTTTGACAGTTCAGCATGATCATGGATCTTCAGATAGGGTCCTGGAAGTATCACGTCCGTGTCTATGTTATCTTTACCATATTTATGAACAGTACCTTTTATGGTCATTTTGTCACGTCCCTTGGATCAGTTATTTTTCCTTTTAACGCAGAAGCAGCGACAACTAGAGGTGATGCAAGATATGTTTGCGATTCAACATGACCCATTCTTCCTGGAAAATTCCGATTAGTCGTGCTGACACATATTTCATCTTTTGCTAAAATTCCCATGTGAGCTCCACAGCAGGCCCCACATGTAGGAGGACCTACAACTGCTCCCGCTTCCATAAAGATATCAATCAATCCTTCTTTCATTGCCTTAATGTAAATAGATTGAGCAGCAGGCAAAACTTCAGTCCGTATCTTTACTTTCTTTCCTTTTAAGATTTGAGCAGCTGATCTCAAATCTTCCAATTTGGCACCAGTGCAAGATCCTATATAGGCCTTGTTAACTTCGATACCTTGCAATTCCCGGGCAGTTGCTGCATTTTGCGGCGAATATGGTTTTGCTACAATCGGTTCAAGCTTTTCGATTTCATAAGTATACTCTTCCAGATAACGCGAATCATCACCCAAAATCGGTGCGTATGGACTAGCAGTCCTCTGGCGAATATACTCATCGGCAACAGAGTCTGGTGCTATTATACCATTTTTTGCGCCCGCTTCTGTAGTCATATTTGTTAATGTGAGCCTTTCTTCCATACTCATTTCACTCACTACATCACCAGTAAATTCCATGGTTCTATAGTTAGCGCCATCGGTTCCAATATCACCGATTATTTTTAATATAATGTCTTTGGCCATTATGTGAGGAGGTTTTTTTCCAACGAGTTTAAAGAGCATTGCTTCCGGTACTTTAAGCCAAATCCTTCCATGCATCATTGCATAAGCAATATCGGTATGACCTAGACCTACGGCCAATGCACCAAGAGCCCCAGTAGTATTGGTATGGGAGTCACCTCCGACATAGAATTCTCCCGGTAGAACTAGTGCTTCCTCATGTGAAAGTGTATGACAAATTCCATACTGACCTAATCCATATTTGAAGTGCTTTTTAATACCAAATTTTTTTGCCCAGTCCGTGAGTTTTGTGATATTTTCAGCAGATATTCTATCTGCTGACGGTACGAAATGGTCTTCAGAAATCCAAATTTTGTCTGCATTCCACACTTTTTCAAGCTGTACTCCTCGCTTTGCCCACTCTTCAAATACTTTGATTACACCAGGACCAGAAACATCATGTATCATTAATTTGTCTACATTGGCGAAAACTACATCACCAGGACTAACACTGCTCTTATTCGAAGCATGAGCTATTATTTTCTCGGTAATATTCATATCTTAAAGATCATCCTAAATCCTTCTTTGACTTATAATTTTTCCTGAACACAAATATTGTGAAATATTTCTTTATTAGTAGATGGAAATTTTCCCGATAAAGATTCCTAAAAAAGACGAAGGATTCGATCTATTTGGAACTATAATTGAATCTAAATTTCAATTCCAGAGCGAAGACATTATTGTGATCTCAAGCAAGTTTGTTTCGATGAGCGAAGGATCTCTGATTGAGTTGAAGAATGTAAAGGTGACCAAAAGAGCAAGAATACTTGCCTCGAGGTTTAAAATGGATAAAAAAATCGCACAAGTAACTCTACAGCAATCTGATTACGTCGTATCTGGGATTCCAGGTTTCTTGCTAACTATCAAAAATGGCATGATTGCGCCTAATGCAGGAATAGATAAATCAAATTGTCCACAAGGAAAGATAGTACTTTATCCCAATAATAGTTTCAAGACTGCCGACGAGTTACGCAAAAAATTTCTCAAGAAATATGGAAAAAAAATTGGAATTATCATTTCTGACAGCAGACTGATGCCCACGAGGATTGGATGTACTGGAATCGCAGTTGGAGTCTCTGGATTTGATCCAGTTGAAGATGAAAGGGGTAAGAAAGATCTTTATGGAAGAAAATTAAAGGTGACTTTTAAGGCCTCAGCAGATTCCTTAGCCACCATCGCAGTATTTATGATGGGTGAGAGCGACGAATCAATTCCAGTGGTAGTCATTAGAGGAGCAAATGTTCGAAAAACTCAACGTAAATTGAGCATGAAGGACATGACAGTTAATCCAAAAATAGACATCTACCTTAGAAATATGCCTTCCTTGTAATATTCTGGTAAATTGTCTGTTTCCATAGCATTTTAATATTACTTGTAGTGCATCATCCTAGTTAGTAGGATGTCGGAATTCCTGACAAGTTATCCTAGACGCATAAATTTACTGATGGGTCTAAGCGAGTTGATACGCCACGAAGAAATTCAATTCGACCACTTGAGCCTGATGGTAAAAATAAAGAAGGAAGATTTGATAAAGACGCTATTTTCTGAGGGCTTCAAAAAGGTAAAATTTGAAAATAAGAAACCTACACAAATAGGAAGCGGTTTTTCAAAGAAGCTCAAATACCCTTGGGAAATGCATCTGCGCCTTTTAGATTTACAACAGGGATTTATAGCAATAAAGGCAGAGGTAGAAATTTCTCGGCGCTATATTCAACACATTGGTTCAGTAAGGGCGCCAGTTCTCTATGAAATAGAGTCGATACTCAAGAAACATAAAATAGAGTACAATATCTGGAATGAAAAATTAAGAGATTACATTACTCATATCGTGGATAATCATCAAATTAAGCTAAAAGGTCCAAGATTACACGCAATGCCATGGAGACACATGTTAATTGCAAGTTCAGCACTAGCAATTGTCTATGCATTAAAATTCGTACAGTTGCTTTAGTAAACGCAATTTTACGTGTTTTAAACTACTCTAAACTTTGGCCAAGTTACTATAGTTTGGTAGTCTGTACTCTTCATGGATAGCACTATCCCAAAGAAAGATAACGCTATGCCCAAACCTTTTCTTTGAATGTGAATTTTTTGTTCAGTATAAAGTTTATTGTCGTAGCAACAGCAATTGCCACTATCAAAGAAATACGATACGGAACAAAATTCTCAACCATAAAGTATAGTATCGCAATTTGAATTATCAGTCCGATTGCACTCATGCCAATAAATGAGATATATTGTCTTGCAGTTGATCCAACTTCAAATTGCCTGTCCTCAAAGGTCCAATACTTATTGAAGAAGAAGTTAGAAGTCGCAGAGATGGCAGCGCCGATAATAGAAGCCTCCAGGTACCAAACATTCGATAACAACCTAATAGAATTGGCCACATCATTAGCCAGAAGAAATGAAATTATGTAGTTGATTATTAGTCCAGAAATACCGACTGTATAATAACGTCCTACCTTTGAGAGGAAAAGGACAGATCTCTCATTTAACTTTTCATTAATAGTTACTTGACCTGATTTCTGACCATGTCTGTATAATTGCCATATTGCTTCAGCATAGTTCAGAATTACGCCTTTATCCATCTTACTTTTCCCAGATCTCCTGTCTGTAAACGTATACGGGATTTCCTTTGTTGGTATTTCTTTATTCTTTACCAAAATCTCCAATAGAATTTTGTAACCTTTGGTATCAATTGAGATATTTTCTATAAATTCACGAGGGAGAGCAAATAGGCCGGACATGGGATCCTTGACGCGCTTTACGCTCAATCCAAAACGTGCTAGAAATGAAGCGCCCGTGCTTAGGATCTTTCGTTTCTTTGGCCAGCCAATTACTTTTCCTCCCTCCACATACCTTGACCCAATAATAATGGAATTGGGATTCATTTTCAATTCCTGCATCATTTTGGGTATTACCTCTGGAGGATGCGAAAAATCGGCATCCATGATTATCACATTCCTACCACTAGATTGTTTGACTCCATCCATAATTGCAGGTATTAATCCATTTTTCACAGTTCTGTGTACTACCTTCACCATACAATTCCGAGTCCTAGTCCGCGAAACTTTTTGATTCGCATGATTCTGTTGATTTATGTAATTTTCTACGAGGTTTCCAGTTCCATCGGGGGAATTATCATCAACAATAATAATTTCAGTAAGATCAGATGTTGGTAAATTTTTTTCAATCTCCGTTATGAGTCTTAATATGTTCTCAGACTCGTTATAAGTGGGAATAATTATCGAGAATGTCACAATATTTGAATTTGACAACTCTGCATTACTCCGATTTGAAAACAAATTCCAAAAATCTATAGATATGGAGGCTATTAAGAGTTTTTTGTCCCCTCAATCGTAAGTAGCAATCTACCGCTCCTCATTATTACCAATGTTCAGGTATGGCATCAATAATACTTCCAATTATTGATCTTTTGATAACTTCACTATTTTTGGTTCTGAATAAAAAGAATAATTAATTCGATCCACCTTCAGAATCCGAATCATTTTGTGATATCTGATCGACTTCTAAGGTAACATCATCTTCTCCAGTAGCATCTTTATCGTCGGTAACTGTCAGTTTGAATACAAGACTAGAATCTGCTGCTGATTCTGGAACGTCAAAGACAGCAACTTGCTTGTCTGAATCTTTAAGTTCTACTTCTGGGCCATCTGTTTGTTCCCATTTATATGATACAATTTGTCCGTCTTGGTCTGAACTGTCGCCTGCATCAAGCT
>JARBAW010000129.1 GCA_029237505.1 Nitrososphaerales archaeon | reverse complement strand
CCGCATGGTTTTGATTCTGATGGGGATGGTATAGGTTGCGAGGAATAGTGAATATGACTCGCAGGCAAATAATAAGAGAATTTCCTAAAATTACTATAATTGATATCATGTAGACTGTAACTTTTTCAATTCTGTATCATATACAATGGTACGTACTGCAGAGAAAAAATCGAGTTACTAACAGGCCTAATTGTTCAAACTGGGCAAGAGAAATGTATTGTCTGATACGCCTACATAAGATTACTAATAGATGAATCCTTCCTAAGTGTTAGTTCTAATTTGCCTTCTCTACCCGTATTTAGTAAAGCACCTATGATTCTTATTCGATCTCCAACTTTTACCTTCTCTAGTTCAACGCTACTGTCACGCCATCCTACAAGTCGAATTTCACCAGTATCGTCACCTATCAAAGTATCTGTAACTGAAACCAATTCCCCAGTTTTTGTATTCACTTGTGCCGTATTAGGTTGTTGCAATACTATTGATTCAACTATGAATGATTCACCAACCGTTCTAATATCTTTTATTTTAGAAATACATTCTTCAAGGCCAGGGAATGAATCGTTTTCTACTAATTCTAAATACGAATCTTCTTTTAGAAACACCATATTCCCAAATATCCTGCTAGGTATACAATCTATTATAGAATTCTGTGATAACTTATTTGAAAGTCCTTGTAGGATTACATACACCAATTTCTTATCCTTATCAATGCCAACATAATTTACAGTATCGTTTTCTGTTCTCCCATCTGTGATTATTCTGATGGAATGAACTTCATAGTCCTGTGGTTTTTCTTTCAATTCTATTAGCGTGCCCTCGTCACCATGAATCTCGTAGTCTCCATTACCATATTGTAAATTACCTTCCTTTATTCTTGCTCCAATAATCCTAACTGGGATATTCAGTTGTAAGAATTTTGGCAAGCTGTCTTCATCAATGTTCCATAATGCAACTCTTAGTTTCCTATCGCCAGCATCATTTGACAGCATGGTTTGTAATGATTTTTTCTGCTCTCCTCGTGAATCAGTAAACTCTATTATCCTGGGTATTGAACTAATTAGACCTGCCACTACCACGTTCTCTTTTTCAGACTGCACGTTATCTATGTTTGAGGTTATTCCATCGATGTCCGGAATTGAAGCATCGTTACCCTCATAAGGAGATATATTCCCTCCCTCTCCAATATTTATAATTGGTTTTCCGTTAAGTGCACTCTTTACATAGCAATTTTTTATCTCGATTAGATCTCCCGGTTTTAATCCATTGTCTTCAATAACATGGGTTAAATTATCCCAGAGTCTTACCTTTATGCTTCCTCCAGCATCATAGACAGAAATGGTTCTATTTTCAATCTTTTCGTTTGTGTCTTTCTTTGTAAAAGTCCTTATCGGATAACTGTTAAGAAGTCTGACTGTTAAATCCAAATCTCTTGCCCCAATATAGAGGTCCTTAATTCCCCTTCTTGTTCGTTGAACGTTATCAAAGGAAGCACCTAAATCTGCGGCCACGAGGAACAACGCTCCTTGATCAGTCAAATAACCTGCGCCTATCTTTCTCTTTTTTTCTTCAATGAGCTCTTTTAACTGCTCTAAATTAATATCGGGTTTCTGTTCGAGCAGTATGTCAATCATTTTCTTAAAATCAAGTGACAATCTGGTTCTGACCTCCAAATATTAGATTCTAGCTCTTGCCTATATGTTTTGAGAATTATTGAGCAAGCCAGCAATCCAATCTAATAAAGATAATCTCTTTTAAGATCAAATAAATGCACACCAACTTCCGACTAGATGAGCAAGAGTTTTTTACGAATCATGAAATGTAGGGCTTGAGAATAGAACGAATCCGATGCATACCCAGGTCAATAATATATCCACCAAGCCTTGGTCCACTGTCTGCGTTTATTAGCATCTTGTACATGAGTTTGAATATTTTTCGTGGCTGCTCATTGTTTAGCTTTGAAGTTTCGTAAATTAATTGCTGTATTTTCTCAGCGTCTAGATTGGACTTTGTATCTTCAGAGTCAAGGTCTTTCAAAATTTTTCTTATTATCAGTTTTTCCTTTTCAGTCAATGCCACATCAAATTTTTCGGTGGATGTATGATCATCAGACCAATTACATGCCAACTGGATTTTTTGTTCTAGATCGGGAGTCAGTTCACTTGCAACCTTATATTTTACCAGCCTATCAAAAATCTTTTCTATCCGGTCATTGCCTGAAAAAAAAGATGCTTGCTGTGCCATGAGCATGTAAGGAACATGCTGAAGCGTCTCTTTGGATGTCCGGAGGTGATTGATAAATTCGTATAGCCCTCTTGTTTTGATAAGCTTATCTTCATTATCCTCTTTCTTTTTGCCAAAATAAATATCCTCATAGTTGTCGTATTCCTCCATCAATGCAGGAATGTCATCAATGCCGACTTGCCTTGTTCCAGTTATTCTCTTAAATAGTAGCAACAAGAGAGATTGAGGAGATCCGTAACGTAACCATACTTGAGGAGTAAGCACGTTACCAATGGACTTGCTTATCTTTTTACCTCCTTTATCAAGAAACATTTCGTATTTTACGTGGAATGGATGTGCATAATTTAGCACATCGTCTGAAACCCAATCGTTTACTCTTACTGAATCCATTATATCCTTGCCATAAGCCTCAAATCGAATATCAAGTGCGCTCCATCTTGCAGCAAATTCTACTTTCCATGCAAGTTTCCCTTTTCCAGTACTTATTGGAATCTCTCCAGTATAACCACATCCTTTAAGCTCATTGTTACCTAACTTAGTTCCACTGCAGACATAACTTACTTTCTTCTCTTCTTTTATGTATTTTTCAGCGTTTGCTACATAAAGTCTTCCACATGACTCACAAATTGGAAAATATGGGAGAGATTCTTTGTATTTTGATTGTCCCACAATTTCTTCAATCTTGTTACCTAGATTAGGAGCGTTAGTCAGTATCTTGTCAATTTGATCTGATAACATCCCATTTCCATAGACTTTTTCAGCGTTAAGATATTCATAATTTACATCCAACCTATCCAATGCATCAAGCAATAAGCTACTCATATGTGCACCGTAAGATTCATGACACTGACCGATAGGATCGGGTATACTTGAGACCGGTTTACCTATGTGTTCTGCCAACCATGTAGGTAACCCTGATGGTATTTTTCTTAGTCCATCCAAATCATCAGAATACGCAATTAACTTTGAGTTATATCCTAAATTTTTTATGGCGAGTGAAACACCATATGCCCTGACAGCATCACCCAGACTACCGATGTGCGGAAAACCAGATGCGCCAAGACCGCTCTCAACCAGTATCGGTTCAAGCGATCTACCAATTTCCTTTTCCCTCTTAATAATAGCAGATGCTAGTTTATCAATCCAAGTTCCTTTACCTATTATTTCTCTCTTCATTTTCCCTACATTTCCTTTGTTACGTATGGTCCGTTCAATTCATATCCAAATTTCTTGTAATATTGCCTTGTACCTATTGCACTTATGATAGAAATTGAACTAGTGGCGAATTCATTTTTCACAATATCTTCAGCTTTTTCTAGCAAAGTAGATCCATAACCCTTGTGTTGAGAAGAAGATAATGTAAAATCATTATTTCTTCCTATGTCAACCAATTGTCCCAGTACATGTAATTCACGAACGATTGCAGAGGGCTTTCCATTTCTATCGGTTAATTCTTTTCGATGTGGCCTGGCTAACTTCCTTAGTCTTAAATATCCAAAAAGAACTTTTTTTGAAGAATCTTCCAAACTCAAGAAGACTTCCTTACCATCCGAAGAATCATAATCGAATCGTTTGAGATCTACTTTCACGTCTTGATCATTTACATTTCTTATTCCTACTTCTCGACATCTTATGCAGTTACATTGTAATCCTTGTTCTCTTAATTTTTTCTGTAATATCTGTCGAATGTTACTAATACTGTGGCCATTAATTATATTTTCGGATTCTATTTCACGTTGAATTCTCATAATCCTTACCCATGAAGGAACAGTTTTTTTCATTTCAAGAAGCAAATCAGTCAAAACATCATCCTGGTATGGTTTGTAAAGACCTTTTGCGTATAATTTAGCCAAGCCTGTATCTCGTAAGAGTAACGTCGGATATATCTTGAGCATATCTGGCCTTAATCGTGGATCTTCAAACAGCTTCCGGAAATCTTTTAGATCCTTTTCAGGAGTGGAACCGGGTAATCCTGGCATCATATGGACAACTATTTTGTATCCAGAATCCTTTGAGATTTGGAATGAATCGTAGACATCCTCAATGGTATGACCTCTGTTAATATTTTGATAAACATCTCTTTGTAAAGATTGAACGCCTATTTCAACACGAGTAATACCAAGTTCAAGCATTAAATCAATATGTGAACTCTTGCAATAATCAGGTTTTGTTTCTACCGTAAATCCAACACAGCGAATCTGACTTTTTTCATTTAGATTTTGTGCTTCCTGTAAAGACCTAGATTCCTGTCCGTTCAGTGCATCAAAACATTCCTTTGCAAAGTTTCGTTGATAATCTTTCGGCATGAAAGGGAAAGTTCCACCAACAACAACTAGTTCTACCTTTGAGACATTATGACCCCTTAAAACTTGCTGTTGCAATTTGGAGACAACTTGAGATTTCGGATCGAATTCAAATTTTTGTGCCAACTTTGTTACTGGTTCTTTTCCGGTGTAACTCAAAGGAATATTGAATTCCTTGCCTCCAGGACAGTAAATACATTTTCCATGTGGACAGTCATAAGGTTTTGCCATGACAGTAATTACAAGTATTCCAGAAGCAGTCTTAATAGGTCTAACCATCATTGTTTTTCTGACATTACTATTAATTGGTAAATACTTTATTATATCTTGAAATTTGGGAGTTCTAGATAAATGGTATTTTAAAGAAGCTCCCTTAATGAATGAATATACGTTTTTTAACGAGGGGTCTTCCAGGACACTTAACTTATTAGCTATCTCCATACAGGCTGAATCATAATCGGAAGACTCAATTTGCCATACAGAATCAAATGTACTCTTCATCTAGATCATCACCGTTTACCAATCTATTTCTTATATACTATAGTATCTAATGTATCCATTCTCAAGAAGTGTGCTCTTAGAACTTCAACGGGAGTGTTGAAATAAGATAACTGATCTAACCATTCAAAAGTGGTCAATTTAGTGAATTCCAATTATTTTTGAATTGAGAATCCTGAATACTTCCATCATTAGAAAAGAAGATTACCTAACGATTCATCGAGTGTGAAGTAGTCATGGATATGAAATTGTGCTCGATATTTCAT
>JARBAW010000017.1 GCA_029237505.1 Nitrososphaerales archaeon | reverse complement strand
CCAATATCAAATATTACGGATTTTTAGATCGAAAAGAGTTGCTGGATTTAGAAATCAATAGTCATGTGATGGTAGCGCTATATGATTTGAGGCTGCAAAATCAATACGAATATGGTGTTGCAAACAAAGTCTTGGAGGCTATGATGTGTGGAGTAGCTGTGATTACGAATATTTCGCATGAACTAGTTAAGGATACGATGTGCGGGATACTAGTAGATTATGGAAAAGTGGACGAGATAAGGCAGGCCATTATTACTCTGAAAGATAATACCCAATTGAGAAAATTCTATGCAACCAACGGCCGCCAGGCATTTCTGAAAAAATATAACTGGACGAAAATGGAAGAAAAACTTTACTCCATTTATGACAGACTGCTAAATAAATCCGTTAGTGTTAAGGACTGAATTCATACTTGCTAACTACCTGCAGGGCTTTCTGTCGATGTGACAAAAGATCAATTTTACTTCATCTTATCAAAATATAAAATCGTTTATTGGAATGGTAAACTTGGAAAGATATTATTCTACTTTTGGAAAATTCGAAAACTTAATACTCCAATATCTGTAGTTGTCTTTACAGTAAGATGGCTTTCAATAAGCGACTTTTGATATTGATTCCACTAATACTTTCTACTTTTACACACTTATGGAACGCCGCAGTTTTTCCCTCATTTCATATAGACGAGGGAGTTTATATCAGAAGGGCATTATACACGCTGAGCGGCCTCGGAATACTCGATCCTGCAAGTAGATTTGATCATCCACAAGATTCAACGAGTTCGTATGATCATCCATTTTTTGGACAAATTCTTCTGGCGAGTATATTTAAAATAATAAATTTTCCAAATATTGTAAAAACTGGCTCCGAATCATTATCCATGGAGACGGCATTTGCGGTACCACGGTTGATAATGGGTGCAATTTCAGTTATAGATACTTTCTTAGTGTATAAAATTGCCGAAAGGAGATTTAATCCAACTGTTGCGTTGTTTTCTTCACTGCTATTTGCAGTTATGCCTTCGACATGGTTTACTAGAAGAGTTGTTTTGGATTCACTTATGTTACCATTTATCCTGACTTCGATTCTTCTAGCTCTGCAAATTCGATCTCACACCAAATATGCCAGTACACTGTCACTACTTTCGGGAATTTCTCTAGGCCTGGGAATTTTCACAAAGATTCCATCGTTCACTATGATTCCATTGATGGTTTACTTGATTTCCCAGGGTCTCGATAGCAGTTCATTCTTTTCTAAAATTCAACTTAAAAAAATCGGTCTCTTTATCCTTCCTGTAATAATGATACCTCTTATTTGGCCAGCTTATGCATTTCTTTCGGGAGATGCAAATCAATGGTTAGAAGGAGTTTTCTGGCAGGCTACTCAGAGGGAATCTGAGGGCAAGACGCTTTTTGATGTAATTATGAGCTTCTTCAAGACAGATCCTGTGCTATTGATCCTTGGAACAATAGGAATTGCCTACCTTACGTTTAGGCGCGAATTTATTGGCGTGATATGGATAGTACCGTACCTTGTTCTACTATATCTGGTAGGATGGGTCAATCACTTTCATCTGATATTGGTCCTCCCAATTTGGTGTATATCGCTAGGAAAACTGATTTATGATTTGGCCCTTATTGCTCGCATAAAGAGAAAAGATACTATCATATCATCAGGAATTATCTTAGCTATAGTAATGTTCGGTATTACTAGTACCATTGTGCTAATTTCTACAGATCTTACATATATACAACTCAAGACGGCTTCTTACATCGCTAATGCAGTTATTTCTGATGATGGCAGATTACCTGGCGCAAAACAAGGAGGTTCTTTACTCAATATTAGTAATCATAGTGACGAGCAACTTACTGTTATTACATCTCCGATATATTCATGGGTGTACAAATACGTACTTGATCATGAAAATACCTTTTCCCATTTACGAGATACCCGGCCTATAATAACTGAAAATGTTATCCTGTTAGTAGATTCTACGTACAACCGTCTGGTATTTAGAAGTGAAGCGGAAAATCAAACTCAAATGACAAGATTGAATGATATATACAACGACACAGAAGTTTCTGCCTTGTTTGGCAAGTTACCTGCAAACTATAGCAAAAAAAATTATCCATTCACAGGTATAGACAGTGCTGATTCCGGTCTAACCCCAAGTGAAATAAGAAGAAAATAATTAGTGATGGCTATTATTGGTTTATAATAAATTGCAAGCAAACTCATCTTCAATCATTCTGGACATAACTCATTTTCTTAAAAAAGATGTCACTGGTTGACATTTTCTTGTTTTCCCATACAAAATAGACACCAGCATTGTATCCAGCTATACTAACATTTGGTATCATCACGTATGGCAACGACCTAGTTAACTGAATTGCGTCGGTTGAATCATCTGAGAATCTAAGTGGATAAAACTTGATGACGCTTGAATTATCAAAATTTGAATTCCAAACGCTAGTAAAAATGTTAGCTCCAAGGGTTAGCCGCAGCTTGGAAAAATTTCCGCTGTTAACTATCTTCTTGGTAGAACCAAAGTCTACGTTAGCTGTCGAACTTTCTTTTTTTCCTTCCTTAAAATAGGCGCTGACGATGCCATTAGTTTCATCCTTCCAAAAAACATAAAAGAGGTCTTTTGTGGAAGCTATCTGCGGTAATTCTGAGGTCCCATTATTTTTACTCAAGTTTCTGGTGGATTTGAACTTGGAGCCGTTCGTTGAGGATGACTTTGAATACACATCGTAGTTTCCATTTGTATCATCCTGCCAAACCACATAGACATTATTTCCCTCTGCGGTAACCTGCGGTAATTCTGAGGTCCCATTATTTTTACTCAAATTTGTCACGGATTCAAAAGTCCTTCCGCTATCCGTACTGTGGGCAAAATATACATCGTAGTTTCCATTTGCATTTCCATTTGTATCATCCTGCCAAACCACATAGACATTATTTCCCTCTGCGGT
>JARBAW010000128.1 GCA_029237505.1 Nitrososphaerales archaeon | reverse complement strand
GATCATTTTCTGCAGCTCCTATCTTTTTTTGATTCTTCTGTGCAGTTTCAATATTCTCATTACTATCGTTTGAATCGCTCATTAACTACCTCAGCGCAACATAGGTTAAGTATCTATCAAAACGAAAGGTTTAATGAATTTTTTTTATTTTTTTCAGATAATATTAGTTTACTTGATTTCTTTGATTACAAAGTTCAGATTTTCACAACCTCTCCCTGCTAGTCGTTTCAAGCTTTTGAACTAACTGATAATTGAGCTCTCGACACAATTTCAAATGAAGCCAACCTATATGCAGAAATACCAGTTCTGAACGGATAGGCTCCTCCACCCGTTCTAGTTGCGGGGTTCAACCACTCATAAAATATATTGTCGTGATTAGATCTCGATTCATTCTTTATTCCATGATGATTAAAAATGTTGGACAAAAGTATATTGCATTCTTCAGCTTGACCAAAACGAAATCTGGTTAAAAGTTCCACAGCAGTTATCCAGGGCCAATGGGTATAATTATGATACTCATTTGATTGAAGAATCCATGGCCCTGTTTTCAGAACTGGTTTTTCAGTTACCAATGGCATACTATCAAACCAAGTATTATTCCTAAGAGATCCTAAAGCAAGTATCATTCTCTTCTTAATTTTTAAAGCCTTATTTCGCTCAATTACGTATCTATCTTTTTCATTTGTTTGAATCCGTTTGTGTGATCTAGGTTGTTTACTTGCAGAGATATCATGAACTAAATTTGGTAGCAAGTCACTCATTGCAAAAATGTAGAACACTATGTCTTGATACAAAATATTTGCTGATTCTGCTGAGGATGTGTCTGATCCAATATCCACATAACATTTTCTTTCTTCAAACCACATCCTATTTTCTATCGAATTTATAAGCCGTGAAGCCTTATTCCCAAGTCGTCGTGCCTCTTCTTCTTTCTCGAGCACAAATAACAAATCTGCAAAATTGGTAAGGGCCATTAACCAGCATGCTTGACTGTACACCACTTTTCCATTTCGGAGTACTGTATCCATCCAATCTTCATTATGATCCTGCTCAAGAAGTCCGTCCTTGTCTTTATCCCTAGATGCCAGGAACTCGATCCCTCTAAATAGAAACGGTATTAAATATTCAGTCAAATCATTTGTTGCTGCGGATATTTGTTTTTCTCTGCCGAGATAATCATTTATTGTGTTTGTTAGCACCCAAGCTGTGACATAAATCATAAGTGCAGTGGAATCTATATCAGGATTAAAGGCATATACTTCACAAAAATTGTCGAAAATTGTAGTAGGCAAGGCACCGCAAAAATCTTTTGTCATTTCATCCTCGGCGTTAGTTGGTGTGAAGTTGGTTTTTGGAGAACCTCTTCCATAAATTAATTTTGTCGAACCGTTTCCTATCTGCTTTCTCCATATTTGTCTTAATTGTTCGAAGACTGCGGCGTGATGACCTGACAAAAACTGATCTTTTATTATGTACGCTGCATCCCTGCACCACACCGCTTTGTAGTAATCTCCTGGCTCAGTATTCTGTGAAGTATATTTCTCAGTAAGTGCCAAAAAGTTTCTTATGTTTGTCGTTGTTTTTCCTCGTCTCCCAAATCTACTCATTTGTGAAATCGCCAAGTCTTGGTTCTGCTGACATTATTATTACTTATTAATTATTCTATCAATGAAGTTACCATTCGTACGCTTTCAGGGATTGCCTGATAGACAAGGAGTCGATCAAGAGAATACTGCTCGTTCACTCAGTATCCGTTTGAGACCGTCTTTAAAGCCTCCTTTTCCAAATTTCTTGACAGAGTTACTCAATGAAAATCTTTGTTGCAAACTGGCATTCATTGACTTTAATATTATTTTTGCGGCCTCTTTTTGATTACTATATCTTAGATTCTCAGGTACAAATTCAGTGTTGCCACCGAAGCTGGGCACAACTGGAACCAGCCCTGCGGACATTGCTTCTGCAATACACATACCAAAAGGTTCTCCAATAGTAGGATGAAAGAGAACTTTAGATTTGCCCAATAGAACAAGTAAGTCATTAATGTCAAGATTTGTTTTTAGGTCAACCATGTCCGAAAGCCCATTTACCTTGATAAGTTTTTGAAGATAGTTAAAATAAGGATGATATAGTTTGGATAGGTTGCCTACTATTGTCATTTCGAATTTTGTGTTCATACCCTTCAGAATTTTTCCCACCTCCAATGCTAACTCAATGTTTTTGTCGGGATTATATCTACCGAGTACTACAATCCGATTTTCCCTCGAATCCGAGCTTACTACACGGCTGAAGAAATCGATATCTATCGGAGGATATATAATCAACGGATCCGTATCCGGATAATATAGCTTAACAGCTTTAGAACTGAAAATCGAATTTGTTACTACTGTAGAGTTGTTCATCATTTGATTGTACACTCCCAAGGCTTTGGTTCGAAGCTTGTCCAATGATTCAAATTTGTAATCACACATTTTCAAATAGTTTCTTAGAACGGTATCATATTTCATACTCCTTATTAATTCAGGAACAAGTGGATAATGACAATAGGTTATGAGCTTTTCTTTACTTTGTCCAAACATATTGCTTGGTAGGATATCTCCGTGAGCGTTCATGACTATATCATATTCATTGTTATTCACTTTTTCCTCTTCCAATAGCGAGCTGATATCGGCCTTGATCACATTATTAACATATTTTCTTAGTTTAGATATGCCAAAAATCTTCTCTAGCTGATTCCAATTTGGTTTAGTGAACGTAACTAGATCCACAGATAAATCTAGTTCATTTAATGCTTCAAGTGAGGCAGCCGCCAGACGTTCGGCTCCGCCCCCGGCATTGAGATCTTCGTGTATTAATTTTATCCTTTTCATCTTAACATTATAACAACTTCAAAATTTATTAGCACGTTCACCAATTTAATTCTTAAGTACTTTAATTTACATTAAAGTACATGAAACTCTTAAAAAAATCTGAATCATTTACTTCCAAATACAAGTGTTCGCTATGCAATGTCGATTTTGAAAGCTTTGGTAAAATGCAGGAACATATGCTAAAAGATCACTTGCTGAACCTACAGAATCGGATGTAATCTCACGCTAATCTCCAAAATAAAATATCTTCCCTCCAATATCAATAACTTAAACCGGT
>JARBAW010000127.1 GCA_029237505.1 Nitrososphaerales archaeon | reverse complement strand
ATAGGTATTTTGTAATGCATGCCATTTTGAACTTCTGGATATTGTCTTTAACCGCAAGTACCTGCTATTTTTATCTCCAAAATTATTTAATTCAACGGAATTTTTTCTCGAAATTTTCATGAATTACCGCTTGTTTGCAAAAACAAATTAAGGTTCCTTTACTAATAATCCTGAGGATATGTACAGCGATGTTAAAATAGTTAAAATTTTGGTAGCTATGGATGGATCGGAAAATTCAAAGAGAGCAGGAGATTATGCCATTAAAATGGGTTTAGAGCTTCATGCAGAAGTAGTCGCACTACACGTTGTACCTGTTGGTAAACCTTTCCCGGAAGAGAATCTTGAAAAGGGAACTAAACATGATTATGCCTATCTTGACAAGATAGGCAAGCAATCCAATTCCGCTGGAGTCGACCTTGAGATAGAAATAGTCAGAGCTGAAACTCCGGTTGTAAATGAAATAATTGAATACGCGAACAAGAAAAATATAGATCTTATTGTAATCGGTATAAGGAGCGTTTCAGAATTCCGATTCATGCTTGGAAGTACTGCCAGTGGGGTAGTTGAGAGCGCTCGTTGTCCTGTGTTAGTTGTAAAATAATTTAACTCGAATTCAAAGAGTGTCACAGATTTATTACCCCTAAATGAAATAGGGGAATCAATTGTTGAAGATATTGCATACATCTAAGAGCGTTCTTTAATGCACTGTATTGCTATTACTTCATATATTACCGGTCATTGAAGAAGATTTGTGGTAACAAAAGTTGCGATCAACGGTTTTGGGAGGATAGGGAGATGTTTCCTGAGAGCAGCGATGGCAGACAAGGAATTTTGGAATATTGCAAACATAATTGCGGTTAACGATCTGACAGACCCGAAGACACTCGCTCATTTGTTCAAGTATGATTCTACGTTTGGTAAGTATGATGGTGATGTTGAAGCCAAAGAAGATAAAATCGTAGTGGACGGTCATAATCTGAAAGTGCTTGCTGAAAAAAATCCTTTGAATTTGCCATGGAAGGATTTGAGCGTTGATGTTGTTATTGAATCAACGGGAAAATTCAGCGATGCAAGCGAAGCAGCCAGACATTTGACAGCAGGTGCCAAGAAAGTAATAATTTCAGCTCCCGCAAAAAATCCAGATGCAACTGTCTTAATTGGAATAAACGACAATCTGTATGATAACACAAAACATGATGTTATTTCGATGGCTTCATGCACTACCAACTGCCTTGCTCCAGTTCTTAAAACCATTGATGATAAATTTGGAATCGAAAAGGGCTATATGACTACCTGTCACGCATATACTAACGATCAAAGAATCCTGGATTTACCGCACAAGGACCTCAGAAGAGCTCGCGCTGCAATGATGTCTATTATTCCAACTAGCACGGGAGCGGCAAAAGCAATAGGGACAGTCATACCGTCGTTAAAAGGAAAAATGGATGGAATGGCATTACGTGTTCCGGTTAGTAACGGATCCATAGTTGACGTTGTACTAACGTTGAAAAAAGAAGTAACAAAAGAACAAATAAATCAGGCCATTAAAGATTCGTCAACCGGCGAATTGAAGGGGATTATGGCTTATACCGAGGAACCGCTTGTATCTTCTGATATTATTGGAGAATCGCATTCATCTATAGTTGATGGTTTGAGCACTATGGTTCTGGGCTCTAAAGGAAATCTCGTAAAAATTTTGTCATGGTACGATAATGAATGGAGCTTTGCTTGCAGATTAATTGATCTAGTAAAATTTGTAATTAGAAAAATGTAGATTCCATAAACGAATGCTGCGGTGACTTAAAATTTATACGATCTCATTAGCCAAACCCATCAGATCTTCTTTGAAGATCCTTTCATCCATCTGCCTTAATGACGAGCTAATGATAGGATTAAATTCCATTTTACGGAGTATGTCCTTCTCTATGTCAACTCCAGGTGAATACTCTTCCAAAATCAATCCTTGTTCAGACAATCTAAAAACAGCTCTTTCTGTAACATATAGAATTTCCTTTTCATACTTAAGAGCTTGAGGACCGCTAAAAATAACCTTATACACATCTTCTACAAATTTCGCAGAACCGTCTTGAGTAATGAACAGTCTATCATTTATGACATCAATTTTTTTCTCTCCTGCAGTAAACGCTCCACCGAAAAAAGTCTTAGGAGATCCACCTGCAATTACAGGGAACCCCCCAGGACCAAATATTCTGTCAGAAAGAATTGACGGATTAACATTCCCATGCTTATCAACTTGTAGAAAACCAAGCGAGGCTACATCAATAATCCCTCCTTCGAAATTGGAGAACATATCGGGAATAGTCGAAAGAGCAAAAGGTTTTACAGCTTGACCAAAGTCTGTTCCTGATAATGCAATACCACCCCAAGGACCAGATTCAACGACTGTTATGATATATTCGCTTAGATTTTCCTCGGCGGCAACCGATGATACTAAAGCAGGAATACCAATTCCTAGATTTACTAAAACGGGTGAACCCTTCCCTCTTAGCACATTTGTCAATTCAACAAGAATTCTCCTGGCAATTATTTTTTCGTATTGAGGGATTGGATTCAGATCAACTTTTCTGACCATTTTCTCTTTCATTGATGATACTATTTGATAAGAGATAGAGGGATCATATTCAATGGTCCCAGATTGCCAATGATACTTTGGTGGAGAAATAATTACATGATCTACCAACGGCCCTGGGACATCTACATCTCGAGGATTAATCGAAGTTGACCTTGTCATTCTTTTTGTTTGTGCAAAAACGATACCTTGATTTGGTCTCGCCTTTGTTGCTTGAGCAATAGCAAGGACGGTCCCTCTAATCCCTTCATCCTCCATTGTTAAATTACCATTTACATCTGCAGTTGTGGCCCTAACAAGAGCATAATTCGGCTTGGGAGCCTGATAGAGGAGATATTCATTATCGTCTATGCTTATAATACTAGTCTTGCATGACATAATCTTGTTTGCAGTATGGTTTAGGGCTCCTCCCTCGTTCCTTGGATCTAGAAAGGTATCAATTCCTATTTTTGTTATCAACCCTGGTCTTCCTGAAGCTACTTCTCTGAACCAGTAGGCAGTTATTCCTATGGGCCATCCATAGAACTCGATTCTATCGTCAAGAACAAGTTTTTGAAGCCAAGGGGAAAACCCAAGAAAGGGCATCAATATGCCACGTAAGAATTGCTGGTTTGAATCTTTGTGTATTGACTTGGCAATTAAGTCTAGAGCTCTGTTTGGAGCAGCAGGGAGCGCATCTGAAATGACAAAAATATTCCTTGGATGGTGAAATTCTTGATAATGTCTGTAAAGTTCCAAAATCAGATATTCGGGAGTAGTAGCTAGATTAAAGCCAGAGATAGCAACCACGCAATTGTCTTTTATTTGTGAAAAAACAAGAGGTGGTTCACTAAACTTATTTCTCATAGACTAATCAGATTCGATTATCTACGATCAAATATTTTAAGCTCTGCTTCGATATTTACCATCCAAATCTTTCAAATCCTTATAAATTATAAATTATTTTAATCCCTTCCATAACAATTAATTGGTAGATTCTGTTTTGAATCCCAATACGAAGGAAGAGGAAATGAAACTGTTAATTCTCTTGGACACTTGGTTGGATATCATAAATGATATTCCTAAGCGACATCAAAAACAATTGTTAGTTGGATATAGTGAATTGTTAGAGTGTTATCAATTCTGTATATCATAAAATCAGTACACTATAATCTAATAATCAAATAACACTTGGTTAAAAGATTGCTGTATTCCCGCAACGCTTGGCTGATTGTCATGTTTGAATGTATTTGGATTATCTTGTTCTACGTTCAAGTCCCATGACGCCTCCTATCAGACCTAATATCCCGCCCAATCCAAATCCTCCAATGTAGAAAAGGCCGACAATTGATTCAAGAATGATCATCGTTGCCCATACCTTGTCTTCTGGATGTTTGCTCATTTTGTAGGAAGAATACAATATCAACCCGCCCATGGAAAGAGAAATGCTTGATACCAAAGCTGTCAACCATTGTGAATCCATAATGGAGTGCATATGCAACGGACCTCCTATGATTATAGTGGATCCTTGTAACAAAAACATTGCAAACAAACCTAAACTGCCTAAAATAATGAAAATACCAGACAGTCTACTAAGAAGCACAGGCAGTGATATGTCCCCAATTTGGATTTGCTTTATCATATGTACCATGAATTAATTTATGCACTATCGCATATATTGTTCAGGAGTACACTGCAATACACCTCTTGTTTTTTTCTAATCTACTGCCATAATTGGTTTCAAAGAATTAGTACCTAGTTCTTTTATCTAAAAAAGCGCAGGTTTTTGAATGAAGGAATTTTCCACAATGTCATAATAAAACTGAACGAAGAAAATCTGTACCGCACTGCACTCAAACTTGATATAAGCACTATTATCGCTTATAGTGTAATGATATCACAACGTTCTAAGAATCTCGAATCGGGCGGAAATAGAATTAGCGCAGCAAGGATTCACAAATACGATTCTCCCCTGAAAATTGATGAAATCCAAAAACCAGTGATTTCATCTCCGGAGCAAGTTATTGTGAAAGTAGGGGCTACCGGATTATGTCACTCTGATTTACACTTAATCCACGGAGATTGGCAAAAAACATTACCACTTAACTTACCCAAAACTCCTGGTCATGAAATAGCAGGATGGGTCGAGGAGATCGGAAATGAAGTTCCTACCAATAGTATCAAAAGAGGTGACTTAGTGGCTGTCTTTGGAGGATGGGGATGTGGATATTGCTCTTACTGTAAGAGCGGGGATGAACAAATGTGCAAATTTGCTAAGTGGCCTGGTCTTTCTGAACATGATGGAGGTTTTTCTGAATATATATTGGTGCCATCCCATAGATTCTTGGTAAAGGCCGACAATACAAATACCATGCTGAATCCTCAAGATTTAGCTCCGTTAACGGACGCCGGACTGACACCTTACAGAGCCATCAAAAAAATTAGACATGTATTGAGTGCAGATAAAAACATAGCAATAATTGGCGTGGGCGGACTTGGATTCTATGCGATTCAATATGCGCAGATTTTGGGATCGGGCGCAAATGTTACCGCAATGGATCGCAGTGATAAAAAGTTAGCACTATCCGAAGATATAGGCGCAGATTATACAGTCAATATCCAAAATTCAAATGACTTCAAGGAATTTGTCCACCCAATTACTCAGGGCCACGGGTTTGATGTGATACTGGATACGGTAGGTTTGGAAAGTACACTCAAATTAGCGGTCAGTAGTCTGAACAAAAATGGCGCATTAGTGGTTGTAGGGTTATTTGGTAAACAAATTACAATGCCTTTATTTCAGACAGTTATCCAGGAATATCAAGTTTATGGTTCTCTATGGGGTAACTATAATGAACTTTGTGAAGTCATAGATCTAGCCAAAAAAGGTAAGATTAAACATCATCTTCACAAGTTTTCGCTTTCCGACATTAACAACGCCATTGAACTATTGCGCAAAGGTGAAATCGATGGGCGAGCCGTAATAGTTCCATAATTATTTTGCTACATACTCACTTGTTGATTCTGATGATAAAATACAATCCAGGGATAATTGCTTGAATTTTTTTGCAACTGGGTGGGAACTTTGGGTTCATTTATTTGCTGCATTAAATTAAAGTTAGATCCACTTATCAGCGATTAGCTAGAAGACATATTAGTTTCCTCATCTTCTTCACTACAGGGAAAATACAGTTGGAATCGGCCGAGCCAGATGAAAGTTCAAGAACTAGAAAGACAAAAAGCATAACATTCAGGTTGGATTCATTGGTCGTTGAGGAATTACAGCGAGATGCCAATGAAGGAGAGATCTCTTTAAACGTTTTAGTCAATCAGGTTCTCAAAAGACATGTCGAATGGGATAGATATGAAAAGAAGTTGGGAATGATGCCAATACCAAAATTAATGTTAGCTACTTTAATAGACGAAGCAATGCAACTTGCCGCAGATGCAAAGATTGCTGATTTAGAGTCATATAGAAATAGAATTGTAAATAACGCCGCACAAACTGCTCTGAAATTAATGAAGGATTCTGTTTTGTTCATGCGAAAAGAATATAGTTTCTGGACAGTCTTGGACGTGCTGAGACAGTACATGAAAGTCGCTGGAATAGTGTCAGATCATAGAATAGAAACGGGAAGAAAACATGTCTTTATTATACAACATGATCTGGGAGACAACTGGTCGCTATTTGCAAAGGAACTTCTATCCAAGATATTTATAGAATTAGCACAAGTCAGAGCGGAGATAAGCGTAACATCAAAAACAGTCAGGGCAGAAATTAGCTTGTGAATTGCATATTCAGTATTTCTGCAGTGAGATGTAATACAGTGCATTCCTTCTCGTTAAATACAATACGAGTTTAGTGTTGTTTGATTGAAGGAAAACAATAACCTACAAAACGGAAAGAGTCGTGAAATTATAGTAAACCAATACTTTAGTAGAATAAAGTCCAGCGATATAGAAGGACTATTGGCTCTTTTTTCAGATGATGCAGTCATTCGTGAACCTTTCAGTAAGGCAAGAACTCTCGTTGGCAAAAGCGAAATCAAGTCATTTCTGAGTAGTGCAATCATGGCCAACGAAGGCCTACAATATCATATAGACATCGACGGGAAGACATCTAAGCCATTGGACAACTTAGTTGCTCTTGTGCTGTTTCGCAAGGGAGATGCAATAAACTCTAGGTTCACATTTGGCTTTGAAGATGCCAACAATTCCAACACAAATAGAAAGACAAAGATAAAGTCATTAGTTATAGAATTCCTGGACTGACGTGATTCTGTGACTCTTCATTGCAGTAATGATTCAAAACGAACTATTTTGGTAGCTAGAGTCTTTGACAAACTTGTGTCAATTTTTGATTTCATGCATTTGTGCATTCTGGGACAAATAACGATGGTCTTTAAACACAGGGCTTATTGAAACGCTCTGCAGTACATTGAACCCATTACAATTAAATATCTTAATTCGGAAACATAATTTAATGATCTCGGGAACATTATTGGTTTCAAAACTAATGAGTTGCAATGTCCAGACTGATTTTGAAGATCAGAATATCATGAGTGTCTGCAATATTATGCACGCTAACGACATCGGATCCGTAGTTATTGTTTCCCGTGATAAAGAAAAAGCTCCTGTGGGTATTATTACTGAAAGGGATATAGTTCGTATTTTAGGTAAACTTGATCCAGATTTGCTCAACACACCAATCAAAAAACTCATGAGTAAACCATTAGTTACTATAGAAGAATCCGCATCAATTAGCGAGGCTAGTAAGCTTATGAATACTAAGAAAATTCGTAGACTCGTGGTTGTGGACAAAAATAACAAAATGAGTGGAATATTAACTCAGAACGATATATTCGGAGCGATTGAGAAAAATCCTGATTTGTTTTCTGAGTTCTATGGAGAGATCTTCTCATCAAAATTCAAGGAAATTTATGAAAAATTCAATCAGTATAGGCTAGAGAGCTTAATGCCCGAATTCAACCAATATCGATCTGAGGAATGATTCTAGGCATTGGAACTGTCAGAATTGTTGCAAGTACTTCTTAATCTCCTTAATTAGATTCATTTCCTACGCAATGTTTATTTCATATCTACAACTGTCCTGCCTACCCTATCTAATATTTATTGAGGTACATTAGGGTAACGTACGTTTTGTGTCTAAGTATAGTGTAATGCAGTGCATTCCTAGTCTTAAAATATATTAATTTAGATAAAGTAGATATGACAAAGTCAAATATTGCAAGAAAAAATGTCTTGGTTCCAACGACATTCGATAGCATTTTTGAGAACTTCAAAAGGGACATGGAAGATGTATTGTCAGTGACAAAATGGCCATTAATTAGCGCCGGAAATGATCTTATTTCAGATTTTGAGACCCGTCTTCCGCTATGCGACATGGAAGATCTGGGCGACAAATATGAAATTTCTTTGGAAGCTCCAGGTATTCCAAAGGATAAGATAACAATCAAAGCCGGCATTGACTATATCGACATCTCGGGGGAGGAAGAAAAACAAACAAAAGAAAAAAGAAAAAATTATTTGTACAATGAACGATCATTCAGTTCATTGAGGAGACACATACCAACTCCAGAGGAGATCGTTCCCTCAAAAGTTGACGCAAAGATGGAAAATGGTGTTTTGCACGTGCAAGTCCCAAAGAAAACGCCGACCAAAAATGAAGAAACAAATGTTCAAATAAAGTAATGTTTAGCGGAATCTAACCAATCAATTTTTTTTGAGTACGTCCTTATTTCGTAATCGTTTTTCACCATGATAACTCAAAAATTAAATTAGTCTAGGTTCTAAAATTTTTCGGAAAGTTTTTGCTCAATTTTTCTTTTTGTTAAAATTAGGCAGAGAATAATGATGGATATCAATGGCACAAATGCAGAAGTAACCACGCTAGGATTAAACTGAACCATGATAATTACAGTCACTAGTAACCCTAATGTTGGTAGTAATGGTAATTTTCCTACAGTAAGGGGCAACCTGAAAGGTCTATGTAAGTTAGGCTGTCTGAATCTAAGTCTTATCACAGATAGATTAACAAGTGCAAAAACTATCAGTATGCCAAATACGGAAATACTGGCAACATCTGAAATTTTACCAGAGTACATAATTATAGTAGACAAGGTAAAGGCCATGATAAATATAGTTGCTAACCACGGAGTCCTTCTCGAAGAATGGATTTCCGCAAGTATGGTTGGTATAGCGTCGTCATGCTTTGCAATTCCAAAAATTATTCTTGATCCTGATATTAACATCATTAAAACTGTATTGGTGGTAGCAAATAATGCGAGTATGGTTAAAATGATTATGCCATTGTTTCCTAGTGCTTTGGACGCCGCGATTGCAAGCGGGGCATTAGATTTTGATAATTCTTCCCATCCCACTAGGGACACGGTGGAAATGGCAACTAGGATGTATATTATTGTGGTAACCAATATGGAAAATATCAAAGCTCTGGGAATTGTTCTTGTTGGAAGTTTGGTTTCTTCAGCGATGTTTGAAATATTTTGGAATCCATAATACGCAAAAAATACCAGCAAAGTGGAAGATAGAATAGTGGCAATCATTGTTGAGTGGGACAAATAGACAGAACTTGGCATTTCGAAATAATTGGTATCTGTGAATGAACCCATGGACAGTCCTATCATTATGATTATTAAGAGCCCTGAAACTTCCACAAGGGTAAATACGCTGTTTACCCATATCGATTCCCGAATCCCCAAGAAATTTAAAAATGATAAGACTAACACCAAAAGTAGTGCGTACAGGATAGGTGGGTATTGTGGCAGAAGGACTACTAAGTATTCTGAAAATCCAATTGCTACCGTCGCTGCGGAGGTTATCGATATGAAAATTGTCAAACAACCTACAAAAAGGGCCGTAAAATTGCTACCCAGAGCTTCTTTCACATAAACGTATTCAGCGGCGCTCTTTGGATAGACAGATGATAGCTCAGCATAGCTCAATCCGGTTAATGTCGCCATGACCGCAGCCAATAAGAAAGAGATCCACATTGCATTTCCAGCAATTGCGGCCACATCTCCTATTAGCACATAAATTCCTGCTCCCAAAATAAGCCCTATCCCATATAAGATGGCTTGAAAAAGAGTGACGCTCCGTTTTAGATCCGGACTGGTATCAGTTGAATCCATGAACGACTTTGTATACGTTACTATCTAAACTATTAGTTGAAGCAGAAGAGGGCTGACATGCTCACTTACGAGTAATAACACAGAATTGTTTAAAACAAGTCCGGCAATCTTGTATTATGAAATATTCTGTTGAAAATTTTGTATATGGTGCTATAGATGGCGCAGTAACAACATTCGCGATCGTAACTGGAGTGGTGGGAGCTTCTCTTTCTCCATCAATCATTATAATATTGGGTTTTGCTAATTTGCTTGCAGATGGCTTTTCGATGGCCATCGGTAATTATTTGGCGGTAAAAACACAGAATGAATTTATTCAGAAGGAGAGAAAGCGAGAAGAATGGGAAATAGATAACCGTATAGAAGAAGAAAAACAAGAAATTCGAGAGATCTATAGCAAAAAGGGGTTCAAAGATGAGCTTTTAGATGAAATTGTTCGAATAATAACCTCAAGGCGAAAGGTGTGGGTTGACACAATGATGAGAGAAGAACTCGGATTAATTGAAGGAAAGCACAGCCCGATTGCAAGCGCCGGAAATACTTTTGTAGGCTTCAACGCAATAGGCATAATCCCTCTAATCCCGTTCATTGCTGTTTACTTATCAGGTTCCAGCATAGCCATTAGTAACGCTTTATTTTATTCAGTTTTGGCTACTGCAAGCTCATTCTTCTTGATAGGGGGTATAAGAGGTAGAGTTGTACGCAAGCCAATGATTATTTCAGGACTCAATACTCTTTTAATAGGTGGAATTGCGGCAGTGGTATCGTATCTTGTTGGGTATGCGCTAAGTGCGGTAATTGGCTAATGAAACTTTGAAAAACACCGCTGTTTTTTGCTTGCTCAAGAGAATATCTAGCTGACTATCATAAGAAATAATTATAGTGGATAGTAAAATAAGATACCTCATATGAAGCACAAAAGAACGTCTTCCGTACTTGTTGCTATTGATGGGTCCAAATATTCAGAAAAGGCCTTTGTGTACGCATGCGAATTATCTAGCATGAAAAACATTCCACTAATAATCATAAACGTTGTTGAGGAATATGCGACTACTGGATATTCCATCTTGAAAGAACTGAAAAAGTCAAGCAATAAGATGTTGCGTGAATACAAGACAAGAGCTGAATCCATAGGAATTCAAAAACCAAGTACAATTCATTCTGTTGGTAATGCAGTTGAGGAGATATTGAAAATTGCCAACAAGAAATTCGTAGATACACTAGTTATAGGAAGCAGAGGAAAATATGGGGCGTCAGGGGACATGTTAGGCGGTACGTCGTATAAGCTTATTCATTATTCCAAATGTACGGTAACGATTGTAAGATAGTCAATTGGATCTGAGAATTTGACAAACTTCCAATTAGAACAATGAGAATGTACTGATATTTAAAATTCGCGTGGTATGCCAGATCTATTATATCTGTTTTGACCAAATAAATATACTTAAGGTAGCGTCTTGTATTCTAGTATATGACTGTAAGTGTCAGAGACATTATGAGAAAAGACCTACACACAATAGCAGAATCATCTTCCACTCAGGACACCGCAAAGATGATGAATGACCTCAAAGTTAGTTCGTTACTCGTCGTTGATACACATGGTAACCCAATTGGTCTTGTAACCGAACGTGACTTGGTGAGGAAGGCCTGTATTAAGGATAAATTATCAAGTCAGGTTACTAATAAAGAGGTAATGTCATCTCCTCTCATAACCATAGATGCGAAATCATCACCTTCCCTCACAATTGACCTTATGTTAAAAAATAATATAAGACATTTACTTGTTGTTGAGAATGAATCAGGGAAGAGCGGCAGACCAGTTGGAATCATCACACCTCTTGACCTAATGAGATATGAAGATTACCCACGTAAGGAGCAACAAGACGTGCTTGAAATGATTTTGGAATATTATATATGATTGAAAATTAGATAATAATGACTAATTAAAAATAACTGTAGATTACATTTCTACACCGCAGAACTTATATTATTTGTTTATTTATCCTTTTTTGGTTTTTTCTTTATCGTAATGATTAATACAAGTATTGCAAAAGCTGGCAACAAGATTGCAAGTATTTTGCTAATTGATATGCCCAGATCGTCGCCACTTATACCTGCCGGAAACGGATCGAGAATACTTGGGGGTGATTGGTGAGGAACAAACACATTAAATGAAGCGAGCATTTTCAAATCATCACTCATGTCCAATCTCAGTAACACTTGATGTGTGCCGTCATCTGGAAATATGTACTTG
Organism: Nitrososphaerales archaeon; assembly: GCA_029237505.1. Taxonomy (GTDB): domain Archaea; phylum Thermoproteota; class Nitrososphaeria; order Nitrososphaerales; family Nitrososphaeraceae; genus TA-21. The sequence goes on along the minus strand of JARBAW010000127.1, from coordinate 423 downwards.
ACCGAAAAATGTCCCCCAGGAACACTGATATTTTCAAATTTAAATAATCTCTGCCCATTGGTAACGACAACCCTTGCTGTAAGATTCTCAAAATGCTCATTACTGGACGTATTTTGAACACTAAATTTTAGCTCTGTGAATGTATCTATTATGGGTAATTGTGGTTCGTAAGCAAATTGAATTTCTATATTATTTTTCCTGTTTTGCCACACTTGAGTATTGTTCCCAACAAAATGAGCCTCTGAAACAAGTAATACATCATTCAATATTGCAATCATAGAACATAAAATCATGAAAATAATAAAACCTGTACAAGTCATTTTTTTAAGACCAATGAGCTGCGTCAATAGAATTCAATCTATTTACTTATCTAAATATTGTTTTCTTTTGACGCATTTCTCAAGCGTTCTAATTGATTATCTT
>JARBAW010000126.1 GCA_029237505.1 Nitrososphaerales archaeon | reverse complement strand
CTTTGAGCCACATCTTGGACATGAGGCTTCTCTATGTTTAGTTCCACAGCTCATGCAGTAGTAGTTGACTGAATTTCCAGAAAAAGGTGAAGATAATGAACCAAACATTCCCGCTCCGGCATTTTTCGCCATCCTATATCGCAAGTAAAAACCCATCAAAAGAAATATGCCGATAATGATCACCCAAGAATAGGGAAATGGAACGAACAATGATACCGTTACGCTTATGCCAATTGAGATTACAATCCACACTAGCTGGAATGCAAGAAATTCTTTATTGTCCATGCTGCAATATAATAATTGATTAAACAAGATTATTAAGGTTAACTATTTTGAAACCCATTATCTCAAATATTCCTTACCTGAATCATAGAATTTATTATTGATCTTCACTAAGATTATTATCCTTAGTATTCTACTTGGCGACTCGACATAATCGTATTTGCTTTGCGAAAGACGTACGACGCATTGTTGTCTTCAAAATTTTTTGCCCCACAGTATGACAGGTTGGTTCAAAATTCAAGCTTCGCATTTTGAAATCCGGTTCAAATGGGTTCAAGAATATGGAGCGATTATTTGACAACGACTTTGAACATATTGGTCAGCTTGGAATGCTCATACATCCTTGTCCAGATCAATAGTCCCAAATATGCTGACACGAAGGAAACAGGCATCAAAATAGGTACAATGAATTTCCATAAAAGTTGTTCAAATATCAATACACTTTCAAAAGTTATTAGATCTATCCCAAAAAACGATTTGAACATATTAACAGACCATGGAAAATACATCGTCACAAAGAAGAACGAAATAGCAACTGAAAAGATGATGCGTTTGTGATCATTAAATTTGGTAGGTACTTTTTTGCTATTTTGTGTAAGTATCGAGATAACATCTAGTGATAACGGTATGAGTATGTTCATAAGGTAAAAAGGAAATAGACTAGCAAAATAATTATTTGAAGTAATTGTTGCAGACGATTGGATAGTCATTAGAGTCGCCGCTACGACAGTCATTCGGAATGGAAATTGAATATTTTGAAGTGAATAAAAAATCACTGCAGTAAAAACGGAGGGAAGAGTAGACCCCAATATTAGTGCAGCAGTTGGAGATGGATTGAAATCAAAGTACTGACCATCTGAAAATGGAAGAGTAAACATGAATACAAAATTAATGGTTATCATCCATAAAATTCCATAACAGATCATTTCAGACATTATCTTGAATTTCTTACTAGATACTAACAAGTGCGTTCCGACCAGCGCGCCTATTATCGAAATCAACATCCCGCTAATTAGCATGAGGTGTGGCGGGCTCAGTAGTCCATCAAATCCAAAATTTGTATGCCACCAATTATCAAATTGACCTGAAAATACCTCTACAAGACAGCCCAATGCAATTAGTTTTAACGGATTTGGAATACTGCGATATATTGAAAAGGGACACCTCAACGAGGTTTTTTGTCTTATTGAAACTATTAGCCCTACAACAGTAGTGATTAGAGACAAGCCTACTCCAGAGTAAAGTACTGTATGTGGCGGAGTAAAGAATGATTCAACATTAACAACACCATGCCATATGATATCCCAATTAGCAGCGCCTACTTGAAGAGCTACCCCTAATGCAATTAGAAAGTAGATCCACAGTAGAGCAGATGAAGATGACGGCGACAGCGACAATTTTCCATTCAAGTTCAAAATATAGACATCAATATCTTTGGACAAATTTAATCTTATCACACAAACGAAGGTTTGAGATAAGAAACATTATCTTATATTCTCTTGTGGATGTATAAAATCGTGGCGAATGAATAGTGGATTTTTTTGAAATGGATAGGGTATTGGATGAACTGGCCCGCACATTTGCGGCGCCAAGTGCAACGACGTGGTTCAAAGTCATAGGAAACAAATCTCCGACGCGAAATGAATACAGACTCAAAGTAATTGAATTTATGAACTTGTTTGAAAATACCCTATCAATGGGTTTTCAAGATTATTCCCATTCTAAGGAATTGTTAGATTTTGTGGAAAAGCGATCAAAGGAATATGTTGACGAAATAATGTCAGGTAAGAACAAGGACGTGGAAAAAAGGTACAAGTACTATGTGGAACATGGGTAGGTTTGTGATGATTAACTTGCCAAATGTATTTGGAATGGACTGTTCCTCGAAAGTTATTATGACATTTAAGAAGAGAAGTTAAAAAGAACTACACTAATATCGTGTCAGTAGAATAACTATTTGGAAATGAAAAAGAAACTTACTTCAAAAAGAAAAATAACAGGTAAGGAACTAACATTACAGGACGAATTAAATATCAAGCTTATTACCCTAATAGAATTACTTGAGATCAAGGGGTACTTAAGTAAGGGTGAGTTTGAAAGAATGACAGCTATGAAATTACATGAGATTTCAAAGGCAAGAGCATTTGAAGATTTGGATGAAGAAATGTGATGAGCAATTCGATAGCATATAGGATTAATACACTCTTTTAGTATCAGATTTATTTTAGTACTGACTTTTATGTATTGTATAACGGAGTAAATAATTACAGTATACTCTAATACGTTATAAGACAAATGTATTTTTTGCCGATGCGTATTAGACAGCTTTCATTCTTCTAAATGAAAAGATCCCCACTAGAGTAATAACTAGTGTAAACAATAATAGTATAGCAAGATCGTGTTCGAAAGAGTACGTTCCTAAATGCAATATAGTATTTCTTAATGCATCCACTGAATATGTCGCTGGATCAATGAGAGTGATTATCTTTAACCAGGCAGGTAAATTGTCAATTGGGAAAAGTGCTCCACTTAGAAAGAATAAAGGAAAAACAACAAAACTAACAATTAATTGAAATCCTTCCAAGCTCTCAATATAGCTCCCAAATGTTAGTCCCAATGACGTTAGACTAAACGAGAGAATCAAGACAATTGACAAGATTTGGAGCAATGTCATTGCATCATAATTTATCCCCAAAGCAATACCAACAATGAGAACGATAGCCACCTGAAAAAGCGAAGTTGTCATTCCACCAAGAGTTTTTCCAATAAATACGGTAGTCCTACTGGATGGGGCAACCATTACACTTTTTAGAAAATCAAATTTTCTATCCCAAATGATATATGAACCAAAAAACACAGAAGTAAAAATTACGGACATACAGATGATTCCAGGAAATATGAATTTTTCATAATCTGTTCCTATTTGCAGATTTGTTGAACCTAGGCCTGAACCTATGACAAATAACCACAATAGTGGAGTGAAAGTAGAAGCGACAAGTCTGCTTCTCTCACGCAGGAATACCTTTACTTCTCTAAGCCATAATGCATAGAGTTGTCCTAATACTATTCTGGAATTAAGATTTATCGTATTGAGCATATCTTTGCATGAATCCTCCTTCTGGACTGTCTCCGGATAAGGAATCTCCCGAAAGTTTCAAGAAAACATCATTAAGTGTAGGTTTATTATATTCTATGGTCTGAACACCGTTCAAATCCTTGACTAACATTTGCAGGTTTGAATTTACTTCATCTATGTATACTGTCACAGTGTTTTCCTTCCGCTCTACCTTATGTACAAAATCAAACTTGGTAAATTCCCTGTCGAGAGGGACATCACCGCTGAATGTTATCTTTACTATGTCCCCTCCAATTTCCTGTTTTAATTTTGACGGTGAATCTAGTGCAATTATTTTTCCGTTAGTAATGAAACCAATTCTGTCACACAACATGTCAGCCTCCTCCATGTAGTGTGTTGTCAAAATGATAGTAACCTTTTCCTCTCGTACAATTTTTTTGATGTATTTCCACATTGATTCTCTACTTTTCGGATCTAAGCCCAATGTCGGCTCATCTAAGAAGAAAACCTTTGGATGATGCAAGAGTCCCCGTGCAATTTCTAATCGTCTTCTCATTCCACCAGAGTATTTCTTTACCTGATCATCCTTTCTATCTTCTAATCCAACTAATTGTAGCACCTCCGAGATTCTTTTTTCTCTTATCTTTCTAGGTATTCCATAGAGTAACGCATGTACCTTTAAATTTTCATAACCTGTAAGAATATCGTCACTGCTAGGAGCTTGAAAAACGACACCAATGCTTTGCCTTACTTTAATAGCATTGTGCAAAATATCAAAACCATTAACCATAGCTCCTCCCTCCGTTGGTTTTAGCAGAGTAGCCAGTATATGTATTAGAGTCGTCTTACCTGCACCATTTGGCCCTAAAAGTCCAAATATTTCATTCTCGTTGACTTCAAAACTCAAGCCATTTAGCGCCTTGAAATCTGCATATTTCTTGACAAGATTCTTTACAATTATCAAGTAACTAAGTTGTTTGAAAGCCCATTAAAATATCATTGGCAATAACACTTGACTTTTGATACATAATAATACCGTGGTATTGTCCCAACTACTGTGAGTAAGCATGTATGCTTAAAGATTAATTCTCACCCTAATTTCGCATGTTTCTTTATACATCACATAAATTGTTTAATATTCCATTAGAATTATGTGTAGATATTTCTTATAATTGAATTTCTCGAATATTCAAACAAATTGATCTAAATTAAGTTGCGACAATGTGAAAAAATTAATGTTTCACTAACTAGTATCATTATGCATTATAATTTCATGAAGTTTTTTATCGGCATTAGACTATCTTTGCTTTCTCGCGGTCGCCTTAGGTAACTGTCAACAGTTAATTTTAATAGATGGAAATTGATGATTACTTTTGTGTTCTTTAAAAGGAAGAAGGATGCAGTAGAAGTGAAGAGAAAAATAATTTTGACAAAACAAATCACAGACAGTATCATAACTTATGCAAAATCATGGCATCCCAATGAGGGAATACTCATTTTGCAAGGGAAGAAAGAAAAAAATGTGATTAGAATAACCGGTTTAATAATTCCACCGTTCTCTTCGCATGGGCCATATTACTCTGGGTTTCCTGTGTATGAACTTCCTTTTGATTTGTCATATATTGGAACAATACATTCCCATCCTAGTGGGTCCAATCGTCCATCACTTGAAGATTTGAATCATTTTTTTGGATTGGTATCATTAATAATTTGTTACCCGTACGACGTTGGAAATATTGGTGCATTTGATCGTAATGGAAGTAAAATGGAAGTAGAAACAGAAGATACTGTTTAAATTCAAATTTGCAATCGAACAAGTCCTGTTCGATATATTAACAAGCCAATTCTATAAGATTAACCACAACTGGGTAAACACTAGTGGGAACGTAGCCCACCAGAGAACGTGTAAAGATATCAGGTATTTTATTATTCATAACAAAATATAAAAAAGTTAAAACCGGTGGGGGAGTTGATTGGTAGTGATAAATTGTACCCACCAGGTTCGAAGCAGCGTTGGTATTTTATGGGCAACAAACTATAAAACTGTTCAAGGGCTGAAGATAGGAGTTTCAACTCTCCTAGTCCCAAACGTGTTCATCATAGCAGACTCAAAAATGTAGTAAAATATGATAATTAAAGAAGGCATTTTAAATCAATTATTAAGATATTTTATATTACATTAAAAAAATATTACAGTAATGATGCTTGAAAAATTGAGGGATAAGGCTTTCTTTCAAAATACAATTGATGTCTGGATAGCATATTGTGAAGAAAGTGGAATTGACTGGTATAGTGTTGAAGGATATCGGAATTTTATAAATTATTTGAACTTGAATGGACTTAAAATGCAGAAATT
>JARBAW010000125.1 GCA_029237505.1 Nitrososphaerales archaeon | reverse complement strand
CAAGTATTGCTTCTAAAATTAGAACATATACTATGTTCTTGTAGTTGGTTATAATGTAATCATATTCAAGACTCTGTTCAAATGGAACCACGAGCCTCATCATTATGTGTAACGCTACAACAAATATTGCGGCAATCCCTGTGATGTAGTGAATCTTCATTATTTGACTTTCTTTTAGTATTGTGCGACTTGCCATTTTGACTATTCACTATACTCCAAACAATACATTAAAACCATAGAACATTGCAGCAGCAGCCAGGATTAATGCTATCCATATCCCAGATTTCTGTCTGTAGTTTAATGAAGCCGGACTGTAAGGATAATCAGGTCTTCCAGGGGTTCCCAAGCCAATACCTACATGAGTAAAGATAAGTCGAATCCCATTTGCAGAGTGAAAAGTGCTAGCTCCTATTACCATAATTAGAAACAAATGTCCCCACATGGTTTGAGTTAATTCCAAAAATGACTCCCACGCATTCTGGCCATTAACTATAGTACTAGTTTCATACACATGTCCAATAAAGTAGATCAAAAGGAAGACTCCTGTTAGTCTTTGGAACCAATAGGAAATTCGCTCCCATCCATATCGCGAAGGATTTAACCACCCTCCTATTCCTTCTAAATTATTACGACTTGAACGTTCTATCTCTGTCATTAGTATTTTCTCTCTGCTGGTACATATCGTGTTAAAGTTACAGGATGCCATGAAAATTGTGGTTCACTACCGTCCGCTTTGAAATATGCGAGTGTATGTTTTAAGAAGTTAACATCATCTCTAAGAGGATAATCTGTCCGAGAATGGGCACCGCGTGATTCTTTTCTATTCAAAGCTCCAGCAATTATTATTTCACCTATTCTCAATAATGAATCTATCTCCATTACATTAATGAAATTTGTGTTATATTCCTTGGCGCTATCGTCAACATGCTTCCATGCCAAGTTTCGAAGCTCTCTTACCTTCTTCAAACCTTCAACGAGGTTCTTTTCATCTCTAAAAATGTATGCCTTCACATCCATCATGTCTGTAAATTCCTTTCTAACATCGTAAGGATTTACCTCGCCTTTGCCGCGGAATATGCCGTCAAATATTCTCTTTTCTTCGGTTTGAATCTTGTTTCCTGGAATGGTTCTAGTTGTTCTCATTTCTTTCATTTTTCCTGCGTATTGTGCGGCAAGTCTGCCTGTTATGCTTCCCCAAACCAAGCATTCTGAAGTAGAGTTTGCCCCAAGTCTATTTGCCCCATGTAGGCTATTGCAGGCAGCTTCTCCTGCAGACCATAAACCATTCATTTCGGTTTGACCATCAATATTGGAGTGAATACCTCCCATCATGTAATGGCAAACAGGTCTAATTTCTATGGGTTCACTTATGATATCGACACCTGAGAATTTGATACCTATCTCTCTTATTCCAGCCAATTTTTCTTTTATACGTTCCTCGCCTAGATGTGTGAGATCTAATTTGAGGCATGGAACCCCTGTTTCGTGAATAAATCCCTTACCATTGTCAATTTCCTTTATCATAGATCTGGAAACAACGTCACGAGGTGCTAGCTCTAATTTTTCTGGTGCATATGTTTTCATGAATCTCTCACCTTGGTTGTTTATCAAATATCCACCCTCGCCCCTAGCTCCCTCAGTTATTAGAATACCTGAAGGAAGAATCCCAGTAGGATGGAATTGAACAAATTCCATGTCTTTTAAGGCAAGACCTGCTCTGTATCCCATATCCAGACCATCAGGAGTAGAAGAGTAAGCATAAGTTGAAAAACTGTAAAGTCGACCAGCACCACCAGTGGCGATAATTCCAGAAGCAGAATCAAAGACATTAAAATTCCCGCTTTTCATCTCTATTGCAGTAACACCTGAAAAGTTATTGTTACCATCATCTAGTATTGAAGTGCAATACCATTCATTGTAGAAATGGATGTTATCGAATTTTAGACAAGTATCGTACAGTGTTTGCATTTCATAAAATCCAACCTTATCTTGCGCATAAGTGGCCCTCGGGAATGAATAACCTCCAAATTTTCTCTGATCAATTCTGCCATCATCTCTTCTGGACCAGGGCATACCCCACTTGTCCATTTGGTAAATTTCATCAGGTATTTCATGTGCCAGTCTTTCAGCAACGTCCTGATCGCAAAGAAAATCACTACCTCTTATGGTATCATAAATGTGGGATTCAATGTTGTCTCCCTCGTCAGAAAATAGTACGGCAGCTGTTCCACCTTCTGCAGATACTGAATGTGAGCGCATAACCTGCACCTTTGAAATTACTCCAATGTCCAACTTATCATTCGTCATGGCAGCAGATATAGCAGCGCGTAATCCCGCAAGACCTGTGCCTATGATGAGCATATCATGAGAAATGTGATCTGTCAAATACCTATAGCAACCTCATCCATTCATCGCTCCATCTATTAACCTTTATGTGACCACTATATTTAGCAGTAAATATATTATTCTTTTTTACGTATGAAATTAGCAAACATCTAAAGATACATTTTAATTGTGAGAAGATATTTGTGCAAAACAGATGAGCCTAAATTGTACCGGCAAGGTCCTCCTTACAACTAATACTTCAGACGAAGGAATAGCACAAAACGCCAAGCTGAAATTGATTGAAAACGGTATACAAGAATCCCAAATAACATTAGGCCATGATATTCAAGTTCTTGAGAAAGACGATTTGTATGTTAGTTATGATCCACCAGACTTGGTCGTAAGGCTTGTATACGACAAAAAACCAAACGGTATGATAAAAATGAAGAATATCAAGATGATAAAGATGTAGATCCAGTCTATTCTAAAAATCCAATCTGAAGCTAAATTATGTGATCTAAATATTTGTCAATTTCATTAATGCTCTGTTTCTGCTCTTTTGATTCTGCTTTTATGGTAACGATGCCTTTCTTGTATTCGTCCGAACTTACGATGACTATGGCTGCAGCTTTCTTGAGTGCTGCTTCGTGAAACTGTTTGCTTATTGTCCTTCCATTGATGTCATAATCAGTGGAATATCCGAGATTTCTTAGTTTTGAAACCAATTCAACCGCATTATTCTTTTCTTGATTAGAATTGTAAGCGACATAAATTAGTGGCCTCTGTGCTTTATTGATTGATTTGTCCTTGATGGCCGCAAGTATCCTTTCCACACCGCCGGCAGCGCCAGTAGCAAACAAATCCTTTCTACCAAACGCCTCTGTCAATCTATCATATCTGCCTCCACCTACCAGCGAACCTATCTGGGTTGTTTGATCTTTTGCCTCAAACACCAAACCAGAATAATAATCAAGTCCCCGCACAATCCTGAAATCTATCATCATGTTACCTACCTGTCTTGATTTAAGAGAATCTACAAGTTTTAATAGGACTTTGGATGATTCAAATTCTCCAACCTTGCTGTCGTTTAATACTTTTTCAGGTTGTCCGCTAAATGAAACGAAATCAATAAATTTTTGCAAATTAGAAGAGTCAAGTTTTTGCTTGTATTCGTCAATTATCTGTGCAGTGCTTTTTTTGGCAAGTTTATCTATTGCCCTCATCATTTCATTTACAGTATTGTTATCTGTAATTCCAAGAAATCTTGTCAGATATTCTTCTAAAATAGACCTATGATTTATTGCAATAACAAAATCAATGCCCAATCTTTTCAAAAAGTACGAGACAAATTCGATGATTTCTGCGTCTGCATCAACTTCCGGAGATCCAAATATCTCTATGTCCCATTGGTGAAAATATCTGTATCTTCCTAACTGTGGTTCATCATATCGCCAGACACCACCAAATGATGATAATTTAGCTGGGAGCTTTAGGTCTCTACGCATGGAAACAAACCTTGATAGTCCTATGGTGAGGTCAAAGCGTAATGCAATATTTCGCCCACCTTTGTCTGTAAAACTATAAGTTTCATCAATTATTGATGGCCCACTCTTGGCTTCAAGGGTGGATAATAATTCAAGTGTTGAAGGTTCTATTTGCTTGAAATCAAAGACCTCGGCAGTCTCCGCAAATTTGTCTCTGAGGTGGGATATATCCCTTAATTCTTCGTATTGCAAATCCCTCATCCCGCGGGGTAGGTCTAACTTCACAATTTAGAAGATAGTATGTGATCATTTAGATTTTGCGTTTAGTTATAATAGAACAGATGAAAAACACTGATCATTGGCTGGAGGCTACCGGTATCTTGATCACGTCACAGATGCATATGTAGAAGCATACGGCGACAGTATGGAAGAAGCATTTTCGTATGCAGCCAAGGGAACGATCAACATCATGTTTGAGCTAAAAGATATTCTGGGTAATACAAAACATGAATTCAAAGTAGAAGGTGATGATTATTCGGAATTGTTATTCAACTGGATAGATGGGATAATCTTACTTATTGCAGTTGACAACAAAGTAGCGTCCAACTTTGACCTGAAAATATCCAAGCTGGATTCAAAGTATCAACTGACAGGACATGCAATGACTGAGTCAATAGATATATCAAAGCATGGATACAAAACTGAACTAAAGGGAGTTACATACCACGAAATGGAAATTTTGCAAGAAAGTGATATGAATAAAGTAAGGTTCATACTAGATCTGTAACAAAACATAAAGACATCAAATCACAATTACACTTTTTGGAATAACTTGCTTTATTGCGATTCAGAAAATATGGTACCGACTTACAAGATTTAAATATCAATTAAGAGGATGAACTGTAGTAATGAGTTCTGATTCTAATAAGCCTACGCTTGTTGAATTGTCTGAAAAAAACTTTGACGAAGTAATAGGAGGCAATAAGCCCGTACTGGTAGATTTTTGGGCAACATGGTGCGGACCATGTCAGTTCATGCTTCCAATATTTGACAAACTTGCCAAAAAGTATGAAGAGAAGGTTGTTTTTGGAAGACTAAATGTGGATGACAACCAGGGAGTGGCAATGAGGTTTGACGTATATGCAATTCCTACATTCATTGTGTTTATGAATGGCAAGTTGGTCGAAAAGGCAGTCGGTGCGGTTGGCGAGAAGGGATTAGAAGGCTTGCTAGAAAAATATCAATAATATATTTTATTTTTATTTACAAGTATCCAAAAGCAGGATCAACTTTACGTTTTTTTGCTAGGATTAAATCGAAAATTTCTTGCTCGTCTTCATTCAATCTCTCTGGGAATCTTTCAAGTAGTAATCGCGCTTCTCTGCTGTTAAGGTCTGTATAGAATACATCACCTTCGTTTATCTGTCTGCCAATTGTTGGACCTTTTATAGAAAGCGCTATCTGCATTCCCCTATCTGCAGTATCCAGGTTTTTACCTTCATTTTGAATTTGATGTACTACACCAATTCTCTTGCCATCTTCACTAATTATGGAAACCTTTTGCCGCAATTTACCGACTAGTATCTCTGCACCAAATACTGCAGGGTCGTTTCTTCTAAAAACATATCCTTTCATAAACTGAAATTTGCAAATCGGAGGAATTTCATTAAATATGATAGAGTCTGAATGAAGCTTTTCATAATCTACCCATTCAGAATAACTCCTGACCAAATTATAGATAATCTTTTCATTGAAAATTTTTATTTTCCTTTCAAATGCTTCCTTCTCTGCTTCTTCAAGCACTTTGACATTAAATCCTAATACTACTCCAAGGTAACGATCTTTTTCCCTAACCGCAGCAGCAGAAAGAATATCTCTACGTGTAATAATTCCCAGGTCGGCTGCTCTGATTGGGATATTTTCCTTTTTCAAAAGTTCTGTAATTGCTTCAATGGATCCTATTGTGTCACACCTTAGTATAATGCCATTTGATTCTGTCTGTATTATTGCAGACCTTATCTCAGAATCAACACTTGCTTTTAGTTTTTCCTCATCATCTTGATTCCTGACAACATAAAGAGGACTGCCAGCAAGAACGCCATCAAGATCAGGAGATGTTATCTTCAGTCCAGCAGCTGCAATTACTTTGTCCACATGTCTAAACTTATCTCTAGGATCCCTCATTTCATCAAGTGGCTTTGGTAACAACAAAGCCTTAATCTTGGTAGTGGTAACACTATCTTTTTTTCCAACTACTATTCTATCTCCTTGTTTTAGGGTCCCGTCAAGGAGAATGATATTTGCAGATGGTCCTAATCCAACTTCATCATTTACTTCCAGTACAATACCCTTTGTTTCAGTTTCATGACGTTCTAATCTCTTGGACATGTATTGCTGTGCCAATCCCACCAGTACGGCCAATAATTCCGGTATGCCGGTTCCCAGAGAAGCACTTACAGGAACAATTGCCAGCTCCTTGGTAAAATCCTTAACACGCCAAAATGCTTCAGAACTATATCCTAATCTTGACAAAGCACCTACCACCGTGTAGATTTTCTCATCCAGAAAGGTCAAGATCGAAGGGTCTTGTAGTTTCAGTTGTTCTGTTATTAAAATCGCCTTATTTTTCTTCCAACCTGATATCTGGTCTATTTTGTTAAGAGCAATTACAAAAGGTACCTTTCTATTTTTTAGAATGTCAAGGCTCTCAATTGTTTGAGCTTCAAGTCCCTTGTTAACATCTACGACAACTATCGCAATATCAGCTGCAGAACCACCCCTCATGCGAAGATTTGCAAATACTTCATGGCCGGGAGTATCAATAACAAGTAAACCAGGTACTGGATTTTCTGACTTTGATAGGTTGTCAAAAAGTTTTCCTGTTATTTTTTTAATTGTTTCAATTGGAAAATAACTTGCACCAATATGCTGAGTTATCCCTCCAACTTCTCTTGATTGTACTGCAGTTCCTCGGATCTTATCAAGTAAGGATGTTTTACCAGAATCTACATGACCCAATACTACTACGACAGGTTGGCGAAGTTCCACTTAATTAAAAATGATTTTAGACTCTTTTATGAAGCTTTCAGCCGAATCAGAAGCATGGATGATATTGTCGGTAAAACCGAGCCCAAAGTCACCTCTGATTGTTCCAGGTAATGCTTCGTTTGACTTTGTATTTCCAACCATCAATCTTACGGTAGCGATAGCATTGTTTCCTTCCAAAATACATCCTACTGTTTTGCCAGAGCAGATGAATGAAACCAACTCATTAAAAAAATGCTTGTCTTTGTGGGCATCATAGAATCTTTTTGCTGTTTCTTCATCAAACTCGAATAATTTGAGATTCACTATTTGGAATCCTTTCTCCTCAAATCTGGCAATAATCTTTCCAACCAATCCCTTTTTAAAACCATCAGGCTTTACAACAATGAGTGTTTGTTCCACTGGGAATCACTATTGCTTATTTTTTGACCTTGATTCCGCCTTTGACGTACTTGCGTGTCCATTTGAATTTTCTTGGGTCACGCTTTAGTCTCATATTTTTCTTGCATTTTGGTGAACATGTCCATTGAATAGATCCATCGTTTTTTATTAGCATCATACCCTCATGCGTCGGTATGTGTTTTCCACAGAAGAAACAATTACGAAGTGAAGTGGCTGCTTTGCTCATTTAATATCACTACTTTATCTTTCTGGCCTCTCTTTCAGTTTCTCTCAGCATCAAGATATCATTCATCCTGACAGAGCCCTTTACATTTCGTGTAAGAATTCTACCCTTATCCTTACCTTCTAGAACCTTTACCCTAACTTGGATAACTTCGCCGGCAATTCCTGTTCTACCGACTATTTGTATAACTTCTGCTGGTGTTACCTTTACTTCTGCAGCTTTACTCATTAGTTATATCACTCCTTCTTGTCTTTGATACTAGATAATGCTCCAACTACCTGGTCGACTATGTGTTGACCTTCTCCTGCATCAATAATGGTTGCTGCAGCAGAGCCGACTTCAATTCCAAGAGATTCACCTAATTGTTGTTTGCTTGGCACAAAAATATACGGACAGTTCCTCTCTTCGCAAATTATCGGAATGTGAGCAACTACTTCTGGAGGCTGAACGTCTTCAGCTATTACCACCAGTTTACCAATTCCCCTTTCTATTGCCTTTGTGGTTTCGTTGGTTCCTTTCCTGACACTTCCGCTTTGTTTAGCCACTCTGACTGCTTCATATACTGCATTTACAAGATCTTTTGGAGTCTCAAATTTTACATAAAACGGTTTACTCATTTTATAATGCATCACCCATTGGGATCATCTTATTCTACTGAATAGAAGAGAAGGCGTATTAAAAACGTTGCCGAGCAAAGATTATTTTTCATTCAAAGATTCCTTGACAAGTCGCGTATATTCATTTACCTTGGAATTGATAAGTAGCTCGTCAGTTGATTCACCATAAATTCTAATAAGTGGTTCTGTACCGCTGGGCCGTAGCATCAACCAGCTTTCTTCATCAAACCAAATTTTGACACCATCAAGTGTTTCGATCTTCATAGGGCTACCATGTTTCTTGACAGAGTCAATCACTTTTTGAATCATGCTCATTTGAGAGCATTCAAATTTCGACTTGTATTGATAAACCTTTGGAAGAGAAGACAATATTTCAGACAAGCTCATCTCTTCTGACGCCATTAAATCCAACATCAATGTAGTTGTAAGAGCACCATCTCTGACTTGATTTAGCGCTCCATACATAAATCCCCCATTTTCTTCCATTCCAATTATTGCTCCTTGCTTAACCATTTCCCTGGACACTTCTACACTACCAACTTTTGTATTAACAATCTCAGAACCATAGTCTTGAGCAATTTTCGTCAGGATATGAGTTGTGTTTATTGGACAAACTATCTTTGCTTTTGGATGTTTGGTAGAGATCAAATATCTTGCCAGTAGTGTTCCTGTCTTGTCGCCCCAATGCACAATTCCTTTTTCATCACAGAATATTGATCTGTCACCGTCTCCATCGTACGCTGCACCAATATCAGAGTTGGTTTCCTTGACAACGCTACTCAATAGACCAAGGTTTGTGGGAGTAGGTTCTGATCCTCTTCCTGGAAAATTTCCATCTATCGTTCCATTAACCGTTATCACGTTGCATCCAAGTTTTTTTGTTAACAGTGGTGCGACTAATGCCTGTACT